>JALYMB010000290.1 GCA_030773935.1 Actinomycetota bacterium
CCTCTACACTCCCGGCATGTTCGAGGACGTCCTGCAGGCCTGGGACGGCGACGAGGCGGTGGTGCGCTTCGACGCCGCCACCGGGACCTGGATGATCGTGGCGGTCCACGACACCACCCTGGGGCCGGGGATGGGCGGGACGCGCATGAAGACCTACGCCGCACCGCACGATGCCCTCGCGGACGCCCTGCGGCTGGCCGGCGCCATGACCTTGAAGCACGCCGCGGCCGGCCTGCCGTACGGAGGAGGCAAGGCGGTCCTGGCCGTTCCGGAGGTCCTCCCGCGCGGCTCCGAGCGG
Source organism: Actinomycetota bacterium (assembly GCA_030773935.1). GTDB lineage: Bacteria > Actinomycetota > UBA4738 > UBA4738 > HRBIN12 > JALYMB01. Next base: position 299 of record JALYMB010000290.1, read on the forward strand.
CGCGTGGCCGTCCTGCGCCGGTACGCGCGGATGGTCGACGCCCTGGGCGGCACCTACGTCACGGCGGCCGACATGAACACCGGCCAGGCCGACATGGACGTGATCGGCGAGCACACGACGCATGTGCTGGGTCGCTCGCCCGAGCGCGGCGGCTCCGGCGACCCCGCCCCGGGGACGGCGCAGGGTGTGTTCCACGGGATCATCGCCACCGTGGGTCGCGCTCTGGGGAGCGCTCCCTTCGCGGGACACAGCGTGCTGGTGCAGGGCGTCGGTTCGGTGGGCGGGCGGCTCGTGGAGCTGCTGCACGAGGCCGGCGCCACGTTGCTGGTGGCCGATGCGGATCCCGCGCGCGCCACCGAGGTGGCGGTGCAAGTGGGTGCGACGGTGATCGACGCCGACAACGTGATCGGTGTCGAGTGCGACGTCTTCGCGCCGTGCGCCACCGGAGGCGTGCTGTCGGCCGCGACGATCCCACGGTTGCGGTGCCGTGTGGTGGCCGGGGCCGCCAACAACCAGCTGGCCGAGCCGCAGGACGCCGAGCTGCTGGCCGAGGCCGGCATCCTGTACGCGCCCGACTTCGTGATCAACGCCGGCGGCGTCCTGCGCCTTGGCGGCTACGAGACGCTCGGCTGGACCGACGAACAGATGGCGGCGCGGCTGGAGGGGATCGGCGACACCCTCACCGAGATCTTCTCGACGGCAGAGCGAGAGGGCATCACCACCGACGCCGCAGCCGAGCGCCTGGCCCGGGCGCGGATCGACGCCGCGCGACGTACCGGCTGATCGGCTGCGCCGGACGGTCTTCGGCGCTAGGACTGTACGCGCTTGATGAATCCACGCACGCCGAAGCCGCCCAGCAGCGCGATCGAGCCCAGTAGGCCCGCATACATCGCCGCCAGCGGCATATGTGGGCCTTCGGTCAGCGAGATCCGGAAGCCCTCGCTCATGTAGACCAGCGGGTTCACGAGCACCAACACCTGCAGCCACGGGATCGCATCTAGCACCGCCCAGGGGTAGTACGTCGCGCCCAGGAACGTGATCGGGATCACGACGAGGCCGAACACGAGCGGCACCTGCCGCGGGTTCACGCTGGTGCCGATCAGCAGGCCGAGCGACGCCCCGACGAGGGCGGCGAGCGGCAGCACCGTGAGCAGCTCCGGCCACCGGACGTGCAGGTGCACGGGGGTCGCCGGCACGACGACCGCGAGCGGGAAGACGATCGCGGCCGCCACCACGCCCTGGATCGCGCCTGCAAGGAGCTTCTCGGCGGCGACGGCCCATACCGGCAGCGGAGCCATCACGCGGTCCTCGATCTCCCGGCTGAACCCGAAGTCCTGCACCAGCGGCAGCGCCACGGCCTGGATCCCCTGGAATATGCACGCGATCGCGACGACCCCCGGCACGAGGATCGTGGAGAAGTCCGCCGCCCCGCGGGAACCGCCGATCCCCTGACCGATCTTGGGGAACACGTACGCGAAGACGAACACGAACAGCAGCGGCTGCATGATCGTGCGCAGCGCGAACTCGATGAGGTTCTTGCGCAGCACGGCGAGGTCGCGCAGCAGCAGGGCCCCGAACGCCACGCCGGGCGTGCTGTGCTGGGATTCGACGTGGGGGAGCGTCGCACCGGCAGGCCGTGCTTGGGTCGTCGTCATTCGCGCAGCTCTTTGCCGGTGAGGTTGATGAAGACGGTCTCGAGCGTCGGGACGTCGATCGAGAGGTCGCGCACCGTGTAGCCCTCGCTCTCGGCGTGGCCCAGCACGCGCGGGAGGAGGCCCTCGGCCCCGGTCGCGGTGAGCTGCACGGTGCCGTCCATCACGCGGGCGTCGGTGATGCCCGCCAGGGCACGGAGGGATGTCGCGAGGCCTGCCGTGTCGCCCTCCGCGATCACGCGCACGATCGTGTCGCCGCCCACCGTCCGCTTGAGGGCACCGGGCGTATCGAGCGCGAGGATGATCCCGTGATCCATGACGGCCAGGCGTTCGCAGAGGCGATCGGCCTCCTCCATGTAATGCGTGGTAAGCACCACCGTCTGACCGTCGGCATGCACCTCGCGGATGATGTCCCACAGGGCGATGCGCGACTGTGGATCCAGCCCGGAGGTGGGCTCGTCCAGGAACAGGATCCGCGGCCGGTGGACGATGCTGCGCGCCACCATCAGCCGTTGTGCCATGCCCCCCGACAATGTGGCGACGTCGGCGCCGGACCGATCGGACAGGCGGAACACGTCCAGAAGGTCGGTCGCGATCCGCCGGGACTGCCGGGCGCCCAGGCCGAAGTACCTGCCGTGGAAGTACAGGTTCTCCCAGACGGAGAGGCTGCGGTCGAGGGTGTTGGTCTGCGACACCACGCCGATCATGCCTTTGGCCCTGGAGGGGTGGGCGACCACGTCCACGCCGGCGAGCAACGCGTGTCCGGCCGTGGGCAGGACCCTGGTGGTGAGCATGCCGACCGTGGTGGTCTTGCCGGCCCCGTTGGGTCCCAGGAGCCCGAAGATCTCGCCCTCGACGACATCCAGATCCAGCCCGTCGACGGCCTTCACGCCCGTCGGATACACCTTCGTGAGGCCCTGCGTTCGGATCACGTGTTCGGCCGCCATCGCACGAGAGCCTACGACGCGCCGGGGGTTCCCCTGGATCGACCGGCGGGGGACCGACACCGCCGGGCGCTCATGCGAACGGCCGCTCCTGGCCGGTGCGCGCCATCCCCACCATCAGGCCCGAGGCGAACACCACGTTGCCGGCGCCCAGCAGCCACCAGTAGGTGGTGGCCGAGCCCTCGACCGGGCCGAGCACCGCGTTGAGGACGCTGACGGTGGCGAGCGCCGCGTCGGTGAGGGCGAAGGCCCAGGCCCACCACCACACGTCCTCGAGGCGCTGCGCCACCAACACCATCAGCAGGGCGAACGCCACGCACATCACGCCCATCGAACGGACGTAGGCGACGTCGGGGTACGGGGGTTGTCGGAAGACGGTCTCCAGGAACCAGCGGGGGGCCGCGATCTCCACGGCGCCGGCCGCCGTCCACAACGCCGCCTGCCAGTACAGGACCCGTCGAAGCAGCGTCATCCGACCCCTATCTCCGCAGCTCGGTCGGGCTTCCGACCGGCTTGGTAGGATACGGGAACCGCGGAGCCAGGCCGCGCTGCAGCGCGCCCCGACCCGCCTGTTGGACCCCCGACACCCGAAGGAGCTCCTGTGACCGACAAGGGATTCACCATCTGGTTCACCGGCCTGTCCGGCGCCGGCAAGTCCACGATCGCCGAGATGCTCTACCACGAGCTGGAGGCCCGGGAGCTGAAGACCGAGATCCTCGACGGTGACGAGGTCCGCAAGAACCTCTCGAAAGGCCTGGGCTTCTCCAAGGAGGACCGCGACACGAACATCGCGCGGATCGCCTTCGTGGCCGACCTCCTGACCCGGAACGGTGTGGCCACCATCTGTTGCCCCATCTCGCCGTATCGCGCCACGCGTGACGCCGCCCGCGAGCTGATCGGGGAGTTCGTGGAGGTGTACGTGCACGCGACCGTCGACGAGATCGCCGCGCACCGCGACCCGAAGGGTCTGTACAAGAAGGCGCTGGCCGGCGAGATCACCGGGTTCACCGGCGTGGACCCCGCTGCACCCTACGAGGAGCCGCTCCAGGCTGAACTGGTCCTCAACACCCTGGTCGAGTCTCCCGAGGAGTCGCTGCAGAACGTGCTCACGAAGCTGGCCGAGCTCGGCCGCATCTCCGACGCCACGCCCTTGATCCAGGGTGAGCGCGACCACTCGGGGATGACCGACCTGCGGGTGACCGACGCCGGCCAGGTCGTGAAGGAGGCCTGAGCAGGAGCCGGTGGTACCCTCAACGTATGCAGGTTCCTGACGCCCGCCGGTCCCCGGTGGGCGTCCTGCGTTTCCGGGTCGGGGCTGCGTAACCAGGGAGGCCACCGCACATGGAGTTCGAGATCGGCATCGGCAAGACGGCTCGGCGGGCCTACGGGTTCGACGAGGTCGCGATCGTCCCGTCGCGACGCACGCGGGACCCCGACGACGTGGACATCAGCTGGGAGATCGACGCCTTCAAGTTCCCGCTGCCGATGATGGCCAGCGCGATGGATGCGAGCGTCTCGCCGGCCACCGCCGCCGAGATCGGTCGGATCGGCGGCCTGGCGTGCCTGAACCTGGAGGGCCTGCAGACCCGGTACGAGGACCCCGACCCCGTCTTCGAGGAGATCGGGTCGCTCACCGACGACAAGGCGACGCGCCGGATGCAGGAGCTCTACGCCGAGCCCGTCAAGCCCGAGCTCGTGGCCGCGCGGATCCAGGAGATCAAGAAGAGCGGCGCGGTGTCGTGCGCCTCCCTCACGCCGCAGAGGGTCGTGGACTTCGCGCCCCTGGTACTGGAGGCCGAGCTCGACATCCTGGTCATCCAGGGCACGGTGGTCTCCGCCGAGCACGTCTCCACCCGCACGGAGCCCCTCAACCTGAAGGAGTTCATCGCGCACTTCGATCTGCCCGTGATCGTTGGCGGATGTGCCAGCTACTCCACCGCCCTGCACCTGATGCGCACCGGCGCCGCGGGCGTGCTGGTCGGGGTGGGTCCCGGCAACGCGTGCACCACCCGAGGCGTGATCGGCGTGGGCGTCCCCCAAGCCACGGCCATCGCCGACGCGGCGGCGGCGCGGCGCGAGCACATGCACGAGACCGGCCGGTACTGCCACGTGATCGCCGACGGCGGCATGCGCACCGGCGGCGACATCGCCAAGGCGATCGCCTGCGGGGCCGACGCCGTCATGATCGGTTCGCCGCTGACGCGCGCCTACGAGGCGCCCGGCCACGGGTTCCACTGGGGCATGGCCACGTTCCACCCGTCCCTCCCGCGCGGCGCGCGGGTGCAGACGGTGCAGAACGGCTCGTTGGAGTCGATCCTCATCGGCCC
>JALYMB010000291.1 GCA_030773935.1 Actinomycetota bacterium
GGCATGGGCGACGTCTTGACGCTGATCGACAGGGCAGGCCAGACCATGGACGCCGAGGCCGCCCGCGAGTCCGCCGAACGCATCATGAAGGCGCAGTTCACGTTCGAAGACTTCCTGACGCAGCTGCGGGAGATGCAGAAGCTCGGGCCGATCCAGGACCTGCTGACGATGCTGCCGGGCGTGCCCGGCGGCAAGAACGCCATCAAGGACCTGGCGGGCGAGATCGACGACGGTGAGCTGCGGCGCGCGGAGGCCATGATCTGCTCCATGACCAGGGAGGAGCGTCAGAATCCCGCTATCATCTCCGGGTCTCGCCGCCTGCGGATCGCCAGGGGGTCGGGGGTCACGACGAACGAGGTCAACTCCCTGATCAAGGACTTCGAGGGCGCCCGCAAGATGATGCGGACCATGATGGGCGGCAAGCGGATGCCCGGCATGCTGAAGATGCCGAAGGGCCCCGTCGGCTGATCCACGATCGAACAGCGAGAGGAACGAGGGTATGGCCACGAGGATCAGACTCCGCCGGATGGGTGCGAAGAAGCGCCCGTACTACCGGGTGGTGGTGGCCGACCAGCGCGCCCCGCGCGACGGCCGGTTCATCGAGAACATCGGGAAGTATCACCCGCTCGAGGATCCCTCCTTGATCGAGATCGACGAGGAGCGTGCCCTTCATTGGCTGCGTACCGGCGCCCAGCCTTCCGAGCAGGTCCAGAACCTGATGACGAAGATCGGGATCTGGGAGAAGTTCGCCGCTGAGCGCCCCCGAGCCGCGAAGGTGAACTCCAAGGACAAGAAGGTCCGCGAGGGCAGGCCCGAGGCTCCGAAGACGTCGAAGAAGGCGCAGGCCAAAGCCGCGGAGGCGGCGTCGGAGGCCGCCGCGCCCGCCGCCGAGGAACCCGTGCCTGTGGCCCCCGAAGAACCGGCCGCCGAGGTCGTCGAGACCACGACGGAGGAGCAGGCGCCGGCCACGGCACCCGAGGCTGAGGCGGCCACGGACGCGTGAAGGAGCTGCTGGAGTTCCTCGCTCGCGAGTTGGTGGAGGAGCCCGACGCCGTCGAGGTCACCGAGGGATCCGACGATCGCGGACCCGTTCTGACCCTGACCGTCGCGCCCGAGGACATGGGCAAGGTGATCGGGAAGGGGGGGCGAACCGCCCGGGCGCTCCGCGCCGTGGTCCGCGTGGCGGCCACGCGCCAGGGGATCGACTCGGTGTTCGTCGAGATCGTCGACTGACCGGGCTCCGGTGGATGAGCCCACCGTCATCGTCGGCAAGATCACCAAGGCCCACGGGCTGAAGGGCGAGCTCACCGTCCTGTCGCTCTCCGACAACCCCGATCGGTTCGTCGAGGGGAACGTCGTGTTCCTGCAGGACGGCCAGGCCTTGACGATCCGACAGGTGCGGGCGAACGGGGCCCGGCTCTTGGTGACGTTCGCCGGGATCGCCGATCGTACCGCTGCGGAGGCGCTGGGCGGGGCCCTGCTGGTGGTTCCGGAGGCCGATCTCCCCGATCTCCCGGAGGGCACCTACTGGCCCCATCAGCTCGAGGGATGCGAGGTCGTGACCCGGGCCGGCCGCTCCTTCGGCACGATCACCGAGGTCGTGGCCAATCCTGCCAACGACATCTGGATCGCGACCGGAGCCGACGGCCAGGAGACCCTCGTGCCGGCGATCGCGCAGGTGATCGCCGAGGTGGACATCGAGGGAAGGCGGGTCACCGTCCACGAGGTGCCCGGCATCACCGCCGACGAGGAGTAGCCTCGCGCCGTGCGGATCGACGTGTTCACGATCTTCCCCGGCATGATCGAAGGCCCGCTGCGCGAGAGCTTGCTGGGGAAGGCGATCGCCGAGGGCCTGGTCGACCTGCGCGTCCACGACCTCCGCGACTTCACCGACGACCGGCACCGGGCCGTGGACGACGAGTCGTTCGGCGGAGGGCCCGGCATGGTCATGAAGCCCGAGCCGCTGTTCGCCGGCGTGGAGTCCCTCGGCGACGACCGTGGGCGCGTCCTGCTTCTGAGTCCCGCCGGCCGTCGCCTCGACCGCGACCTCGTGCACGAACTCAGCGGGGCGCCCCACCTCACGCTGCTCTGCGGTCGATACGAGGGCGTGGACGAGCGCGTCGTGAACGGGCTGCCGGCGGAGGAGGTGTCGATCGGTGACTACGTCCTGTCCGGAGGCGAACTGCCCGCGCTCGTGCTCATCGAGGCCGTGACCCGACTGCTGCCGGGCGTGATCGGCCGCGAGGAGTCCCACGAGCAGGATTCGTTCGAAGAGGGGATCCTCGATCATCCGCACTACACGCGTCCCGCCGAGTTCCGCGGCATGGCGGTTCCCGCCGTGCTGCGGTCGGGGCACCATGCCGAGATCGAGCGGTGGCGGCGCGAGGCCGCCCTCGACAAGACCCGGCGGAACCGTCCCGACCTGCTCGAGGACTAGCCGCAGCCCGACGGGGTCGACGGGGCCTCGGGGGCAAGACATACGGCCGTGGTCATGCTCCCGCCTCGGAGTCTCCGCGTCCGGGACGCGCCGGCCGTCCCGGCACGGCGTCCGCCTCGGAGCACCCAGGCTCCACTGGTACAATCGGCCACCGTTGCCATGAACAAGACCGATCTCGTCGAGCAGCCCTATCTGCGCTCCGACATCCCCGAGTTCCGCCCCGGTGACACCGTCAAGGTGCACGTGCGCGTGGTCGAGGGGACCCGGGAGCGTGTGCAGGTGTTCCAGGGGGTGGTGATCGGCCGGCAGAACGGCGGCCTGCGAGAGACGTTCACGGTCCGCAAGATCTCCTTCGGTGTCGGCGTCGAGCGCACCTTCCCGCTGCACTCGCCGTCGATCGCCAAGCTCGAGCTGGTGACCCGCGGCCGAGTCCGCCGCGCCAAGCTCTACTACCTGCGCGATCTGCGCGGGAAGAAGGCCCGGATCAAGGAGCGTCGCATCGACGACGCGAAGCTCGTCGCCATGGAG
>JALYMB010000292.1 GCA_030773935.1 Actinomycetota bacterium
GTCCCGCCCAGACCGTCGGAGGCCTCCAGCACGTCGCGATCGGTCTCCTCCACCGTCCGAACCGCCGTCTGCACCGGTGTGTAGCGCGCCTTCATCACGCGGCCCGCCGGCTCGTCCCCGGTCTCCCGGCCCTCGACGCCGATCACGAAGTGGACGCCGCCCGTCCCCAGTCCCAGCGCCATCGCCGTCGTGTTGACCAGAACGGTGTCACCCACGGAGATCCCACCCGTCAGCTCGGGGTAGGCGATGGCGGGTTCCTCGCGGCCTTCCAGCGAGACCGTGAGTTCGAGCAGGCCGGGCCGCGCCTGGCCCACCGCCGTCACCGCACCACGGCGGAGGCGGATCACGTCGTGGCTCCCCGGTGCGCGAACATGGCCCCGCTATGATGCCGCACGTGGAGCCGCTTGAGCGTCTGCTGAACCTGGTCGCGCTCCTGCTGGAGGCCCGGACCCCCATGACCTTCGAGCAGATCAGGCGGACGCTCAGCGACGCGTACGGTCAGCAGGACAAGGACTCCGCCAAGCGGATGTTCGAACGGGACAAGGACACGCTCCGCGACTACGGCATCCCGTTGGAGCTCGTGGCGACCGACATCTGGGATGTGGAGCAGGGCTACACGATCCCCAAAGAGAAGTACTACCTGCCGGAGATCGCCTTCACGCCCGAGGAGCTCGCCGCCCTGTTCGTCGCGGCACAGACCGGGGGAGGAGGCGACGCGGCAGAGCAGGCCGTCCGCAAGCTCCTCTACGGTGCCGACGGCGGGGTCCTGGCAGGTCTGACCGGGGGTCCGCTTGCCTCCGGAACCCCCGGAACCCTGCTCCTCGCGGCCGCCGATGCCGCGCAACGCCGGCGCCGCGTCCGTTTCGGCTACCGCACGTCCCGGGGCACCGCCAACGACCGGGACGTGGACGCCTACGCGATGCTCTGCCGGGGTGGCCACTGGTATCTCGTCGGGCTGGACCGGGAACGCGACGCGGTGCGCGCGTTCCGTCTGACGCGGTTCACGAGCGACATCGCCGATTCGGGGGAGGGCTCGGAGCCGCCACCGACCTTCCGCGCCGCCGATCACGTGCTGGCCGGACCGTGGGGCGTGGGCGAACCCTCCGCGTCGGCCACGGTCGCCTTCGCTCCCGAGGTGCTCTGGTGGGCCACGGCCGGTCTGACGGGCGTGACCGCGGGGGAGCCGGGGCCGGACGGCTGGACGCAGGTGACCCTCCCGCTCGGCGACGTGGCCGATCTGGCCGGCTGGGTCCTGCAGTTCGGTCCCGACGCGCTCGCGGTCGAGCCCGACGAGCTGCGTGAGGAAGTCCTTGCGCGGCTGGAGGCGATCCGTGCCGGGTGAGCCTCGCCGCGCGGGCGCCACGACCTCCGAGCGTCTCGGCCGTCTCCTCGTGATCGTGCCCTACCTCGTCCAGCACCCGGGCACCACGTTGGCGGACGCCGCCCGGGTCTTCGATGTCGAGCCCGGTGAGCTGCGGAGCGATCTCATGCTGCTGTTCATGTCGGGCCTTCCCCCGTACGAACCCGGCGATCTCATCGAGGTGGACATCGAGGAGGACGGTCAGATCTTCATCAGCATGGCCGACCACTTCGCGCGACCGCTGCGGCTCACGCGCAACGAGGCATTGGCCCTGTACCTGCGCGGGACGGAGCTGCTGGCCACCCCGGGGCTCCCCGAGGCCCCGGCTCTGCGCGGCGCGCTGGGGAAACTGGCGAGCGCGTTGGGGCCGGAGACCCTCGGCGACATCGAGGGGCGGATCGAGACCTCGGAGGCGGGCCGGCCCTCGGAGCTGCTGGCGACCTTGCGAGAGTCGGCGCGTGACCACGAGCGACTCGAGATCGAGTACTTCGCGCACTCCAGCGGCGCCTGGAGCGTCCGGCGGGTGGATCCTGAGGAGATCTTCTCCAGCCTCGGCAACTGGTACGTGGCTGCGTGGGACACGGATGCCGACGGCGAGCGGCTGTTCCGAGCGGACAGGATCCGCCGGGCGGCACGGGTGGGGGAGCGGTTCGAGCCACGGGGCCTGGCCGGCGCCGGGCGAGCCCTGTACACGCCCACGGCGCAGGACGTGCCGGTGCGACTGGCACTCGGACCGGGGGCCCGCTGGATCGCCGAGTATTACGCGACGGCTGACGAGGTGGACGGCCACGACGGCAGCCTCGAGGTCACGCTTCCGACCGCGCGGCTGGGGTGGGTGGCCGGTCTGCTGCTTCGTGTGGGCCCCGAGGCACGCGTGATCGAGCCGCCGGAGCTCGCCGATCGTGTGCGGGCGCTCGCGGCTCGCACGGGAGCCCTGTACCAGGGGGACGGGGGACCAGCCCCGATGGGGTAGCCCCGTTCTGCCACCGAAACCTCAAGCCCTCCGGACGTGGGGCCGATAGCTCCCGTGAGATGACAACGATCCGGACAACGTGCCCCCGATGCGGGGAAGTGGATATGGGCCCCGAATCGATCCTGCTCAGCGTGAAGCAGGACGGTCGCGAGGGCTCCTACCGTTTCACCTGCCCGAGCTGCGCGGACGACGTGGAGAAGCGCGCCGACCGCAAGATCGTGGCGTTGCTGGTCTCCGCGGGCGTCGATATCGATCGCGGTGCCGGGATCCGGGCCGGACTGCTCGATCCGGAGACGCTCTTCGACGCGCTGCCCGAGGATCCTCGGGGCCAGCTCATGGAGGGACCGAGCTTCACGATCGACGACCTGATCGAGTTCCACTTCATGCTCGAGGATGACCGCCTCATCCAGGAGTTCCTCGCCAAGCAGTGAAACCCCGCACCGCGGTAGCATCCCCCGTGTGTCCACCTGGATCCTCGTCTGGTTCGTGCTGACCCTCCTGTCGATCGTCGCCCTGGCCGCGATCCTGATCGGTCTGGTACGCCAGGCATTCGTGCTCTCCCGGTCGTTGAGCCGGTTCACCGACGAGGTGGGGCCGCTTGCGACCGAGATCGGGCGCCAGACCGATCATGTCGCTGGGCACGGTGCCGACCACCCCAGGACCCCTCGGAGCTGAGGCTCGCGGGGTACGATTGATGTCGGGCTGTCGCCCGCCAACTCCATGTTCAACATCGGCCCACTCGAACTCCTGGTGATCCTGCTCCTCGCGCTGGTCGTGGTGGGGCCATCCCGGCTGCCCGAGGTGGGACGCTCGATCGGCAAGGGCCTCCGGGAGCTCCGCAAGGTGCAGGACGAGATGCGCGACTCGATCAACTTCAACCTGGACGAGCCCATCCGGCCGAAGCCGGTGCCGCGCAAGCCCCGGACGCCGGAGCGCACACCGCCCGCTCCAGCGGACGATGATCCGGGCTGGGCGGCCCCGGCCGCGGCGGGGACGGTTCCGGACGCCCCCGACCTTTCGAGCGAAGGCCTCCCGCACGCGATCGAGGCGCCGCCCGGCGAGCAGGAGGTCCCCGGAGACCCGGCGGATCCGGCGGCGCCGGCAGCCGGCTCGCCGAACGGGTCGACGCCGCCGCCCGAGACCCCCCAGGAGTAGCGCGCCGCCGCGCACCGCCCACCCATGCCGATGATCCCGAGGCTGCGACGGCGCACACCCGAACAGCGCACCGGGACCATGACGCTGATCGAACACCTGGAGGAGCTGCGGCATCGCGTCATCGTGATGTTCGTCGCGATCGCCTGTGGCTCGGTGGTGGGCTGGATCCTGTATGCCCCCTTCATCGACCTGATCCGCAAGCCGTTCTGCGATTTCGTGGCGAGTCAGCCTCCGGATCGGCGGCCGCCGACCGGGTGCCAGCTGATCTTCAGCGGCACGGTCGAGGGCCTGATCGTGAAGTTCAAGGTCGTGGTCTTCCTCGGGTTGTTCGTAGCCCTGCCGGTGGTCCTGTACCAGGTGTGGGCGTTCATCACGCCCGGGCTCAACGATCGCGAACGGAAGATGACCCTTCCTTTCATCGTCTCCTCGACGATCCTGTTCGCGCTGGGCGGGCTGGTGGCCTACATCACGCTGCCGAAGGGCCTGGCGTTCCTGCTCGGGTTCGCGGGACCGGATTTCGTGCCGCTGATCTCGGCCGGCTCGTTCATCGGGTTCGTGGTCCTGCTCACGCTGGCGTTCGGGCTCTCCTTCGAGTTCCCGATCCTGCTGATCTTCCTCGGCATCACCGGCGTCATCTCCAGCGCACGGCTGCGCGCCTGGAGGCGCCCCGCGATCGTGTTCATCGCGGTGTTCTCGGCGGTCGTCACGCCCAGCTCCGACCCCTACACGATGATGGCCATGATGATCCCCATGTACCTGTTCTATGAGGCCGCTATCATCGTCATCCGTCTCCTGAGGAAGTAGGTCACCGGTGGCCATCAAGGGCAAGGGCAAGACCAAGAGCCGTCCTGCGGCCCGCGCCCCGCGTCCAGCGCCGGTGGTCCGCAAGCCGCCGTTCTTCGTGCGACGCTGGGTGCAGTTCGTGGCGGGCGTCCTCCTGGGGATGGGCGTCGTCATGGTGGTGGTGTGGGCGACGAACGGCGTCCGCAGCAACGACGCCGACGAGGCCCGTACCTCCGGCGAGGCGGCCGCCCGGCGGGTGGTGCAGGAATGGCAGACCACCGTCGACGGCGTGATCTCGAAGATCGGTTCGCCCGGCAGCGGAGTCGGTTCGGTCACCGTCTTTCCCGCGCTCTCGGCATCCGTGGAGACCCTCGCCAAGGGGAAGCAGGACACCACGGCCGAGGACACGGCCACGACGGCGATCGGTCTCACCGATGGGGCCGCCGCCGACCTCGGTGGCGTGGATCTCCCGACGCTGATCCGCGGCCACGGACTCGACCTCGCCGCCACGAACTACGTACTGAACTCGAAGACCCGGATGCTCGACGGGATCGACCTGTACTCGCAGGTGGCGAAGCTGGTGAGGACGGCGGTCACCACCGACGATCCCGCGGTGGCGCGGGCCTCGATCGCCGAGGCGAAGGCACTGCTCCCGATCGCGAAGCGGGTCTTCGACGAGGGGTACTCGGACTACACGGAGGCCAAGGCCCAGGTGGGGTTGCTTCAGCCGGCCACCGGCCTGCCCGGCTCATCGGGGCTCTCGGGAAGCTCGCCGGGCTAGGCGACGGGGGTGCGCCGATGAC
>JALYMB010000293.1 GCA_030773935.1 Actinomycetota bacterium
ATCGGAAGCCGCTTCTACGACTGGAAGTACGAGTCCGAGCCCGAGCCCCACATGGGCGGCCGGCGGATCTACCACGCGCGCGGCAAGGTCCTCGGAGGCTCCAGCAGCATCAACGGGATGATCTTCCAGCGTGGCAACCCGATGGACTACGAACGCTGGGCGACGGCGCCCGGGATGGAGACCTGGGACTACGCGCACTGCCTGCCGTACTTCAAGCGGATGGAGACGTGTCTGGCTGCCGAGCGCGACGACCCGTTCCGCGGGCACGCCGGGCCGTTGGTCCTCGAACGCGGCCCCGCGACCAACCCGTTGTTCGGCGCGTTCTTCGAGGCGGTCCAGCAGGCGGGCCTCACGCTCACGGACGACGTCAACGGGTACCGGCAGGAGGGCTTCGCGGCCTTCGATCGCAACGTGCACGACGGACGGCGCCTGTCGGCCGCGCGCGCCTACCTCCACCCAGTGATGCATCGGCCCAACCTCGACGTGATCACGCGCGCGTTCGTGACGCGGATCCTGTTCGACGGGAACCGGGCGACGGGCGTCGAGTACGTCCACCGAGGGACGCCGTTCCGGATCCAGGCCGGCGAGGTCATCCTCAGCGGCGGGGCGATCAACTCGCCGCAGACCCTGCAGCTATCGGGGGTCGGCAACGCGGACGACCTGAAGGCGCTCGGGATCGACGTCGTGCAGGACGTGCCGGGCGTCGGCCAGAACCTCCAGGATCACCTGGAGGTCTACGTCCAGCACGCGTGCACGCAGCCGGTCTCGGTGGCGCCGTACCTCCGCTGGCGTAACCGGCCGTGGGTCGGTCTCGAATGGCCCCTTTTCAGACGAGGGCCGGGGGCGACGAACCACTTCGAGGGAGGAGGGTTCGCCCGGAGCAACGACGACGTCGCGTATCCGAACCTGATGTTCCACTTCCTGCCGATCGCCGTGCGCTACGACGGGTCCGCGCCCGCCAGCGACCACGGGTATCAGGTCCACATCGGCCCCATGAACTCGGATGCGCGAGGCACGGTGGCGATCACGGACACGGACCCGCGGTTGCACCCGGCCGTGCGGTTCGATTACCTGTCGACCGACCAGGACCGGCGGGAGTGGGTGGAGGCGATCCGACTCGTCCGTCGGATCTTGGCCCAGCCCGCGTTCGATCCGTTCGAAGGAGGCGAGCTCTCACCGGGATCGGCCGTCGAGACCGACGAACAGATCCTGGCGTGGGTGGCTCGGGACGGCGAGACCGCCCTTCACCCGTCGTGCACCTGCACGATGGCGGACGCCGCCGATCCGGCGGCCGTCGTGGACCCGGCGTCGATGCGGGTCCACGGGATCGACGGTCTCCGCGTCGTCGACGCGTCGGTGTTCCCCTCCATCACGAACGGCAACATCTACGCGCCGGTGATGATGGTGGCCGAGAAGGCGGCGGACATGGTCCTGGGCAACACGCCGGCACCGCCCGAGCCGGTCCCGTTCTACCGCCACGCGCCGGCGTGAACGGTCACGCGAGACCGAGCAGGAGGAGCCCGGCCGCCACGAGGCCGACCCCCACGTACTGGTTCGGCACCGGACGCTCGCCGAGATAGGCGACCGAGAGCCCGACCGCGATCAGCGGGAACACCGCCGAGGCGACGAGGACGATCGACACGAGTCCCGCCTGGGTTCCGATCGAGAACGCGATAACGCCGACGAGGTCCGCGGCGCCCACGCCGATCGCCGCGCCGATCCCCGCCCGCGCGGGCAGACGCGCGGCGAGCGACTTCCGCTGCGCGAACCCGACGACCGCGAACCCCGCGAGCTGGGCGCACCTGGACGCCCACATGCCGACCACCCATCCCAGATGCCGCGAGAGGTAGGCGAGGAAGAAGCCGCCGACGCCGAACCCGATCGCGGACGCGACCGCCCAGGGCAGCCCCGGCGGCATCCCGTGCGTCCCCGCTCGGAGCTTGCGGAGGTCGGTGGACGTGAGCATCACGCCGATCACCGTGACGAGCCCGCCGGTGAGCGCCAGGAGGCCGGGCCGCTCGTCGAGGAACACGATCGCGAGCACGACCCCCACCAGCGCATAGGTCGCGCCCACCGGGGAGACGACGGCCACCGGCCCCAGCTCCAATGCCCGGTAGTGGGTCACGTACGCCGTGGCCGAGAAGATGGCGTTCAGCACCAACGCTCCGGTCAGCGCCGCGACCGGACGGACGGGATCCCCGGTGAAAACGACGATCGCGGTCGCCGCCAACGCGGCGAACCCCTGCGCGATGATCACCGTCCAGAGGCTGCCGATCCGCCTCCCGACGACGGCCCCGAAG
>JALYMB010000294.1 GCA_030773935.1 Actinomycetota bacterium
ATCTCACTTCGGTACCGGGTCATGAACGTGAGCCACCGGAAGGAGAGCGGATCGAGGCCTCGATCCGCCAGCTCCTGCACGCGGACCACGTTGCCGGTGGACTTCGCGATCTTCTGGCCCGACAGGCGGAGGTGACCTCCGTGCACCCACACGTTGACGACCTGATGGCCCGTCGCGCCCTCGGATTGGGCGATCTCGTCCTCGTGGTGGGGGAAGGTGAGATCGTTGCCGCCCGTGTGGATGTCGAAGCGCTCGCCCAGGTACTTCATGCTCATGGCCGAGCACTCAACGTGCCAGCCGGGGAAGCCCTCGCCCCACGGGCTCGGCCACTTCATCAGCCGGCCCGCTCCGGCTGCCTTCCACAGGGCGAAGTCCGCCTCGTGGCGCTTGGCGCTGTCCGTCTCGAGGTCGCGGTGACCGGCCCGCAGCTTGTCCAGGGTGTTGCCGGACAGCTTGCCGTAGCCGGGGAACGACGTGACGTCGAAATACACGCTGCCCGAGTCCACCGCGTATGCGTGGCCTCGGTCGATCAGCCGCTGCGTCAGCTCGATCATCTCGGGGATGTGGTCCGTGGCCTTCGGATAGAGGTCGGCAGGACGGATCCCAAGGGCCGCCGCATCCTCGAACACGGCGGCGGTGTATTTCTCGGCGATCTCGAGCGGCTCGAGCCCCTCGTCCTCCACGGCCAGGAGCATCTTGTCGACGGCCTCCGCGGACGACTCGTCGGTCATGTGCCCGACGTCGGTGATGTTCATGACCTGGGTCACCCCCAGTCCCTCGAACTCGAGGCCGCGGCCGATGAGATCGGCCAGCATGAAGGTGCGGAGGTTCCCGAGGTGTGCGGTGCGATACACGGTGGGACCGCACGTGTACATCCCGACGTGGCCGTCCTCGATCGGAACGACGTCCTCGACCGTGCGCGTGAGGGTGTTGTGGAGCCGCATCCGGAGCAAGGATACCCGGGGGTCGCGACCCGGCGGTCCCGGCGGTTCACGTGGCGAGCGGCCGGTCCTCGAAGGGGATGGACAGCACGACCGTGGTTCGGGTCTGCACGCCGCCCTTCTCCCGCAGGCGACGGATCAGCTCCTCCAGGTCGCTCGTCGTGCGCACGCGCACCTTCAGGATGTAGTTGGCCTCGCCGGCGACGCTGAAGCAGTCCTCCACTTCCGGGTAGCCACGCACACGGTCCGGGAGGTCGTCGGGCTGGGAGGGATCCAGCGGTGTGGCCGCCACGAGCGCCGTCACGAACAGGCCCAGGGCCTCGGGCGCGACCACTGCCTTGTAGCCGCGGATCACCCCCGCGGTCTCCAGCTTTCGGACGCGGTCGTGCACCGCGCTCTGGGACATCCCCACGCGCGCGGCGACGTCGGCGTAGGTTGCGCGCGCATCCTCCTGCAGGGCCGCGACGATGTCGAGATCTCGGTCGTCCAACTGCATCGCCCCAGCATAGGGGGAGGGGCTCGGGGGAGCGAAGGACCCCCGACCGGCCGATTGCGCAGCCGCCGACGGCCGAGGTACAACCCACGTCGCCGCGCTCCTCGCCCCGGGCCGTCCCGTGAGAGGAGCACCCGTGGACCTCCTGCACCACCATCCCGCGCTGCGGCGTCCACCGCGAGCCGAGGTGATCCCCAAGTCGGGCGGTGGCACCCGGCGCCTGATCCGGCTGGACGCCGCCGACGCCGACACCTACCGGCGGTTGGTCGCCCGGGTGGCGCCCGCGATCGAGCGCTCCCTGGGTCCCCGCGTCATCGCGAACCGGGTGAGCGGTCGGCCCCTGCGACTGGAGGACTGGCGGGCCGCGCATCACCGTTGGCGGCGCGCCGTCGGCTGCGGCATGGGGCTCCGCCTCCGGCTGGACGTGGCCGACTGCTATGCCTCGATCCGACCCGGCATCGTGACGGCGGCCCTCGAATCGCTGGGCGCCGAGGGCAACGCGCTGAGCAGGTTCCTGCACGAGCTGGCCGAGCACGGCGTCGCAGGGCTTCCGGTTGGCCCTGAGCCCAGCGCGGTGCTCGCGAACGCCGTCCTGCATCGACTCGACGTGGCGATCGCGTCCACGGGAGCGCCGTACGTCCGGTGGGTGGACGACGTCGTCGTCGTTGCGGACGGCCGGCGCGACGCCCGGCGGGTGCTGGACACCGCGCGACGATCGCTGGAGGAGCTCGGCCTGCGTCCGAACGCCGAGAAGACCCTGGTTGAGGATCGCCGTCGCGTGTGCGGTGCTACCTCGCTCGTGCCGGCCCCCGTGCGATGATGCCCCACCGTGAGAACCCTGTACCGTGCCCGCGTCGTGCACACCCAATCTCATCCGGCGACGGGGGATTGGGTGCTCGTCGACGACCGGCACGTCCAGCGCGTGGGAGCCGGCGATCCGCCGGCTGCCGACCGCGTGGTGGACCTGCCCGGCGCCACGATCACGCCGGGGTTCGTGGACACCCACGTGCATCTCACCCCGACGGGGACCGCCCTTGTGAACGCCGATGTGGAGAACGCGCGCGACGGAGCCGAGGTTCTGGCGATCGCGCGCGAGCGCGCGGCGGCCCCCACCGAGGTGGTGTGGCTGCAGGGCTTCGACGAGACGCGATGGAGCGACCCGGCCCTCCCGGGCCTCGCCGAGCTGGACGCGATCACGCCACGTCCTCTGGCGATCTGGCGCGCGGACGGTCACGTGTGTCTGGCCAATACCGCGGCGCTCGTGCAGGGCGCCGTGGCAGATCTCCCCGGCACCGAGCGGGCGGCCGGCGGCGGGTACACGGGCCGGGTGCGGATGGAGGCGAACGACCGTCTCCATCGGTGGTTCGCACAGACGCTCTCCGACCACGACGTGCAGGAGCTGCAGTTGCGAGCCGCGGGACTCGCCGCCACCCGTGGGGTGACCTCGATCCACGAGATGTCGATGCCGGCCGGACACGGTCTGCGCGACCTCGAGGTGTTCCTGGCCCAACGGGACCGGCTGCCGGTGGACGCCCTGCCGATCGTGGCCACGATGGACGTGCCGCAGATCATGGATCTTCGCCTGCCGACGATCGGCGGCGATCTCCCGGTGGACGGCTCGATCGGGGCGCGCACGGCCGCGCTGGCCGCGCCCTACGCCGACGGGTCCGGGGAGGGCGTCACCTACTACGAGGACGAGGTGCTGGAGGGGTTCTTCCTGAGCGGGCACGCCGCGGGGCTGCAGGTGGGCGTCCACGCGATCGGCGACCGTGGGATCGAGTTGGTGGTGTCGGCCTGGGAGAGGGTCTACGCCACGCTGGATTCCCGGGCGCGACGGCACTTCCGGGCGCGGCGGCACCGGATCGAGCACGTGGAGATGGCGAGCGAGTCGCAGATCGAACGGGCGGCGATGCTCGGGCTGGCCGCGTCGGTGCAGCCGGCGTTCGACGCCGCCTGGGGTGACGACGGCGGCCTGTACGAGCTCGGCGTGGGCCGTCTGCGCGCGGCCGCCATGAATCCCTTCCGCACGATGTTGGACCGCGGGATGGAGATGGGCGCGGGCTCCGATTCGCCCGTCACGCCGCTGGACCCGATGGGCGGGGTGGAGGCCTTCGAGCGTCACCACGATCCCACGCAACGGCTCTCGCGCTCGGAGGCGATCCGCGTGTCGACGATCGGTGGCGCGCGTCTGGTCCACCAGGAGGACAAGAAGGGAGCCCTGGCACCGGGTTCGCATGCGGACCTCGCGGTATGGGACGACGACCCGTTCACGGCCGCGGACGTGTCGGCGCTGCGGCCCGTCCTGACGGTGTCGCTGGGGCGGGAGGTGTTCGCCGGCTGATCCGCCGGGGAGCATTTTGGCGTTCTTGACACCCCGCCGGGCGCGGTCGTACCGTTCGGGCGCGTCACCGCTCCGGCGGCGGCGTACGAGGATCCGAGTGGCCGAGTAGAGAACGTGGCGCCCCGGCGTCACGGCCCCAAAGGTCACTCGGATCCTTTTTTTTCGCCCACGGGAATGCCGGACGGGTGCGCGAGCGTTGCCCGCGGCGTTGGTTGCATCTCCATCATCCGGCAGTACAATCCGCGCGCAACAGGGCCTGGGGCCCGTGGGAGATGGCATGAAGGACACTGTGGAAGACGTCGACGAGCCGATCGAAGACGAAGAGACCGAGGCTGAGGATCTCGACGACCTCGAGCCGCCCGAGGAGGCGTTGGCGGCGGGCACCCCGGCTCCCGTGCCCGAGCCCGCCGGCGAGGGTGACGTGGAGTCGATCGAGGAACTCCTGGTCAAGAAGGAGGCGCAAGCCGAGGAGGCGGAGGCCGACGAGGAGGAGGACGTCCTCGTGAGCCTCACCCGCGAGGAGCGGCTGGAGCCCCTCGACGCGAAGGTGGTGCCGCCCACGGCCAGCGAGTTCGTATGCAAACGCTGTTTCCTGGTGAAGCACAAGAGCCAGCTCAAGGACAAGAAGCGCACGCTCTGCCGCGACTGCGCCTAGACCCGTCTCGGATCGGCCTCCCGCTCTCGCTGACCCTGAGCATCGTCAGCGGCGTGGGCTGTTCGCTGGCCTTCCCTCCCGCCGGGATCTGGCCGATCGCGTTCGTGGCGATGATGCCGTTCCTCTGGGTGCTCCGGGGAGCCACGCCACAGCGGCGGGCCCTCCTGGGTTTCGGCTTCGGCCTGGCGTTCTTCGGCGCCACGTTGTATTGGATCCTGCTCTTCGGCGAGCTCGCCTGGTCGGCGCTGATCGTGATGTCGGCCTCCTTCACGGCGGCGTTCGCGCTGCTGTCGAGCGCCGTCGTGCGTCCCCGGCGGCCGGTGATGTCGGCGTTCGGACTGGCGGCGTTGTGGACGGTGATGGAGTCGCTCCGTGACCTGATCCCGTTCGGTGGTTTCAGCTGGGGAACGCTCGGGGTGACACAGGTCGACAACCGCGTGCTCCTCCGTCTGGCGTCGATCACCGGCGTGTGGGGGGTGAGTTTCGTCCTGGTCGCCGTCAACGCGTTGCTGGTCGAGGCGTTGGCCGGTGGGGGAGCGGGGCGCGTGCGCGCCGGCCGCGTGCTGCTGGCGGTCGCGCTCACGGTGGCGCCGATCGCGATCGCCTTCCCGACGGCGACCGGCGGGGCGATCGACGTGGCCGCGATCCAGGTCGACGTGCACACGGCGCGCGGCCTTCCGCCCGCCGAAGAGGACGTCGCCGTGGCGCGCCTGAACATCCGGGCGCACGAGACCCTCGCCGCCGATCCGCCGGATCTCGCCGTCTGGGGGGAGAGCGCCGTGGATCCGGGCGCCACCACGCCGAAGGTGTTCGACCAGGTGCGGGCCGTCGTGGCCGAGGTGGGAACGCCGACGCTCATGGGCTCGATCCAACCCGGGCCCGGGGGCCTGCAGAACCAGGTCCTGGCCCTGGACGGCAGGGGCGAGATCGTCGGGCGCTACGCGAAGAGCCATCTGGTCCCCTTCGGCGAGTACGTGCCGTTTCGGGGACAGCTGAGCTGGATCGGTGCCCTGCGACAGATCCCCTACGACCTCGTTCCCGGCACCGACGTGGCGCCGCTTCGCCTTCCGGGGTTGCCGCCGGTCGGGACCCCGATCTGCTTCGAGAACGCCTTTCCCGGCATCGAACGCGAGCTCGTCCTGCGGGGGGCAGGCTTCCTCACGGTCCTGACCAACAACGCGTCCTACGAACAGACGGCCCTCTCGCGCCAGCACGTGGAGCTCAGCCGCATGCGCGCGGTCGAGGACGGTCGCTGGGTGGTGCACGCGGCGGTCAGCGGCATCAGCGCCTTCGTGGATCCCAGCGGGGCCGTCGTTGCCGAGGCGGGTCTGTTCCAACCCGCTATCCTGCGCCACACGATCCGGTCTTCCGACACGCGAACGTGGTACGTCCGGCTGGGGGACTGGGTCCCTCGCCTCAGCGCGCTGTTCGTGCTCGGGCTGTTCATGACACCACCCCGCCGGCGAGGCGGCCGATCGATGCCCGGGCCGCTCCCGCAGGAGCCCAGGACCCTCGTGATCCTGCCCACCTACGACGAGCGCGAGACGGTCGAGTGGGTGCTGGAACGGCTGATGGCGCTCCCGGAACATGTGGACGTCCTGGTGGTGGACGACAGCTCGCCGGACGGAACCGCGGAGTTGGTGCGCGCCCTGTCGAGGGCGACCCCCCGGATCCGTGTCCGGGTGCGGCCGGTGAAGGCGGGTCTGGCCAGCGCGTACCTCGAGGGCTTCGGGGTCGCGATCGACGACGGCTACGATCTGATCGTCGAGATGGACTCGGATCTGTCCCACCAGCCCGAGGAGCTGCCCGGGCTCCTGATCGCGGCCCGCGAGCACGACCTGGTGATCGGCAGCCGCTACGTCCCGGGCGGCTCGGTGACGAACTGGTCGGCCTCGCGGGTGGCGCTGTCCAAGGCCGGGAACCGGTACGCCCGCCTGATGCTGGGCCTGCCCGTGCGCGATGTCACGAGCGGCTTCCGCGTCTACCGCCCTGACCTGCTGATGGAGCTGGTGCGCGAGCCGATCCGCTCCGACGGATACGGCTTCCAGATCGAGCTCGTCGATCGGAGCTGGCGCCTGGGGTTCGACGTGGCCGAGGCGCCGATCACCTTCCGCGAACGCGAACACGGGCAGTCGAAGATCTCGCGGCGGATCGTGGTGGAGGCGCTCGTGCTGGTGGCGATCTGGGGCATCAAGGAGCGCCTGGGCGGCCGGCCCGCTCTCGGGGCACAACGCCCATAATGGACATTACGTAAAGCTGAGAGGACGAGCCCGTCCCCCACGGGCCAACCGGGGCCCACGGTCGCTAGGCCGAGGTGCAGGATGTGGCGGGGACCGGGATCGTGACGTGGTTGGTGGCCAGGACGTTCGTGGGATCGTCGGCGGCCGTCGTGGTGACGTCGAGCTTCACCTCAGGGGGCGCGGGCTGACCGGCGGGCACCGTGATCTGGCGGACGTTGTCGTTGCGGCCGGGATCGACCGTCACCGGCCGGCCGGTCGTGGACCACGTGGCGGGCTCCAGCGGGCTCACCCGGAAGCCCAGGGCCCCCGGGAAGCCGCCCAGGAGGGCGCGGTCACGGTTCTCGAACAAGAGGACCAGGACGATCGAGTTGTCGTGGCGCTTGTGGCATGCGCGGAAGAGCCCGACGGCGGCCGGACCCGAGGGGCTCGGGATCGAGATCGAGGAGGTCGCCGGCTGCGACGTGGTTGACGTGGGATCGATGCCACCGTTCCCACCGGCGCAGGCTCCTACGCCGAGGGTACTGGCCAGCGCGAGCAGGATCACCGGTCGCTTCCACACGACGGCGATACTATCCGCTGACCCCTTCGCTCCTCTAGGACCGTTCGGCTAGGGACCGTTCGGCTCTTACCAGCGGAGCTTGAGGTGGCGCGCCGCCCGCGCCTCGTCGAGACGTCGCACCGGGGTGGTGACGGGCGCGTCGTGCAGCAGCTGGGGATCGGTGGCGGCCTCGTTCGCCACCTGCAGCATCGCCGCGGCGAAGGCCTCGAGGGTCTCCTTCGTCTCCGTCTCGGTGGGCTCGATCATCATGGCCTCCTCCACGACGAGGGGGAAGTAGACCGTGGAGGGATGGAACCCCAGGTCGATCAGGCGCTTGGCCACGTCCATCGCGCGGATGTCGTGGGCCTCCTTCATACCCCTGGCGGTGGCGACGAACTCGTGCATCGGGCGACCGGGATAGGCGGCGGGGAACCGCTCGGCGATCAACGACAGGAGGTAGTTCGCGTTCAGGGCCGCGCGCTCGCTCACGGCCCTCAGGCCGTCCGCCCCGTGGGCGAACACGTACGCGTACGCCCGCACCAGCACGCCGAAGTTCCCGTTGAAGCCGTGCAGGCGCCCGATCGAGCGCGACCGGTCGCGATCCAGCACGAAGCCGTCGTCCGTGCGCTCGACCGTCGGTGAGGGCAGATACGGGACCAACCGCTCCACCACGCCGACGGGCCCGGCGCCGGGCCCTCCCCCACCGTGCGGCGTCGCGAAGGTCTTGTGGGTGTTGATGTGCACGATGTCGAAGCCCATGTCGCCGGGCCTGCTCCGACCCAGGATCGCGTTGAGGTTCGCCCCGTCGTAATAGACGAGCCCCTCCACGCCGTGGACGAGTTCGGCGATTCGCACAATGTCCGTCTCGAACAGCCCGAGCGTGTTCGGGTTCGTGAGCATGAGACCGGCGACCTGGTCGTCGCAGAGCTTCTCGAGGGCCTCCACGTCGACGAGTCCGCGGGCGTCGGAGGGCACCGGGACCGCCTCGAATCCGGCGAGCCGGACGCTGGCGGGGTTCGTGCCGTGGGACGAGTCGGGGATGATGACCTTGGTGCGCCCGCCGCCGTGCTCGGCGTGGTACGCGCGCATGATCAGCAGACCGGTCATCTCCCCGCAGGCTCCGGCCGGCGGTTGCAGGGTGGCGCGTGCCATGCCCGTGATCTCGCACAGCGCCTGTTCCAGGCGCCACAGCATCTCCAGCGCGCCCTGGACAGTGTGATCGGGCTGCAGCGGGTGCAGCCGCTGGAACCCCGGCATCGCGGCCACCGTCTCGGCCACCTTCGGGTTGTGCTTCATGGTGCATGACCCCAGCGGGTAGATGCCGGTGTCGACGCCGTAGTTCATCTGGGACAGACGCGTGAAGTGCCGGACGATATCGACCTCGGCAACCTCCGGGAGCCCCGCGGGGGCGCGGCGGCGGAACGACTCGTCCGGCAGCACCTCCGGCACGTCCAGGGGCGTGAAGCTGAACGCGCGCCGCCCCGGCCGGGAACGATCCTTCAAGGCGACGGCCTCGGTCGGGCCCTGCGTCCGGATCGGGGCGCCGGTGCTCACGCCACCACCTCCCGCATCGTCGAGGCGAGGGCGTCGATCTCCGCGCGGGTCCGACGTTCGGTGAGCGCCACCAGCAAGGCGTGCCCGTCGGCGTCCTCCAGCGGCACGCCGGGAAGGATCCCGCGCTCCACCAGCGCGTCGCGCACGGTCTCCGCCGGCCGCGGCAGTCGCAGCGCGAATTCCTTGAAGAACGGCGCCCCGGGGTGGAGCAGCTCGATGCCTTCGATGTCGCAGAGCCGTTGCGCGGCGTAGGCGGCCTTCGACGCGCACTGGCGGCCGAGCTCGGTCAGGCCATCGGGTCCCAGCCAGCTCATGTACACGGTGGCCGCGATCGCCATCAGTGTCTGGTTCGTGCAGACGTTGGAGTTGGCCTTCTCGCGGCGGATGTGCTGTTCGCGGGCCTGCAGGGTGAGGACGTAGCCCGTCTTGCCGTCCACGTCGAGCGTCTCCCCCACGATCCTGCCCGGCATCTTGCGTACATCGTCGAGACGAGCCGCGATCAACCCCAGGTAGGGCCCGCCGAAGTTCAGATGGTTGCCGAGCGACTGTCCCTCACCGACCGCGATATCGGCCCCCAGCTCACCCGGGGGCGACAGGACCCCGAGCGAGAGCGGATCGAAGATCTGGATCGTGCGGGCGCCCCAGTTCCGGGCCTCGCCGAAGAGCTCGCGCACCGGCTCCAGGATCCCGAGGCGGTTCGGATGTTGCACGACGACGGCGGCGACGTCGGGTGTGAACACCGGCGCGCCGCCGCGGCCATCCTGCAGATCGAAGGGTTCCGGCTCGTAC
>JALYMB010000295.1 GCA_030773935.1 Actinomycetota bacterium
TCCGGGCTCCGGAGGGCCGACGCTGGGACGCGCGTGGAATAAAATAAAAAAGGACGCGTCGAACGAGTCGGCGGTCGGCAAGCCGCCACAGCGCGCGGCGGCCATCCGCGACGCCGGGATCGAGGCGACGATGGCGATTCCCGCCGTCGCCGCCAACGAGACGCTGGCCGTGTTGGAGTTCTTCTCTCCTGAGCAGATCGAGGCGACCGAACGGCTGCTGCGGGCGCTGAACGGGATCGGGCATGAGATCGGGTACTTCCTGGCCCGGCACAGCGGCGAGCTCGTCGCACCCATCCTGACGCCGCGCGAGGTGCAGGTCCTCCAGCTTGCCGCTCGCGCCCTCAGCGCCACGGCCATCGCGGCGGAGATGCAGGTCAGCCCAGCCACCGTCAAGCGCCACTTCGAGGACGCCTACGCCAGGCTCGGCGTCTCGGACCGCGCGGCCGCGGTCGCCGTCGCGATGCGACAAGGGTTGATTAGTTAGCACAACGAACCGATCGGCCCAGCGACAAGCGTTGATTTCTTAGCGCAATTAACTAATCGGCCCATCTGCCTGGCTGGGAAACGCGCCGAGTACGTGGGTGTGACGATCAACACCCTACACCTGACGCAGGAACCCTCTGAGCCGGAAGTCACGGAGATGGCGCAGCGCTCCGACGGGGTCAGCGGACGTTGGGCGAAGGCCCTCGGAGCGCTCGCTGGCGCCCTGGTGATCGCAGGCTGCGGGGTCGCCGCCCCATCCGCCGTCGCCGCTTCGACGAGCATGGTGGACCTCGGTACGGCTTCGACCTACGCGGTGTTGAGCGGCGCCTCCGTCGGCAACACCGTCAGCGCCCCGGCCACCCCGCACACCACGCTCCGGGGCAACCTCGGTGTCAAGGCGAACGCACAGCCCACCGGCTTTCCCCCCGGGGTCGTCACCGGCGCGGTCAACGTTGGCAACGCTGCCGCCGCCCAGGCGCACGCCGACCTCGTCGCGGCCTACAACGACGTCGCCGGCCGGACGGGCGGTACCGTGCTCGACGGCGCGCTGGCCGGCGCGACCATCACGCCGGGGCTGCACACCATCGCCGGCGCCGTGTCGAACGCCGGAACGGTGACCCTCGACGGTGAGGGCGATCCGAACGCCGTCTTCGTCTTCCAGGTCGGCGGCGCCATGGCCATGGCCGCCGGAAGCCATGTGGTCCTGACCCGCGGCGCACGGGCGTCCCGGGTGTTCTGGCAGGTCAACGGTGCGGGCGCCATCGGCGCGAACGCCGATTTCGCGGGAACGCTCATGGCGCTCGACGCGGTCGCGGTGGGTAACCAGACTTTGGTGAACGGCCGGGCGTTCGCTCGCAACGGCGCCCTCACGCTCGACGCCAACAACTTCTACAGCGCCCCGCCCGTGGTCACCATCGCCGGTGGGGCCACCGCGATCACGACCGACACGACCCCGACGATCAGCGGCACGACCGACGTCGGGACACCGGCGGTCGTCACCGTGACGATCCACGGGCAGACCCTCACCGCCACCCCCTCCGGCGGCACGTGGTCGGTGACCTCGGCGATGCTCGCGAACGCCACCTACCTCGCCGTCGCTTCGACCAGCGACGGGGCAGGGAACCCGGGCAGCGCCACCCAGGAGCTCACGGTCGACACGGTGCTCCCCATCGTCACCATCGACGGCGGACCGTCCGTGACGACCAACGACCCCACCCCGACGATCTCAGGTACCAGCGATGTCGCGCCCGGCACGGTCGTCCGCGTGGCCATCGGCTCGCAGACGCTGACCGCGCTCGTGCAGTCCGGGGGATGGTGGAGCGTGACCCCAACCGCGCTGACCGACGACACCCGCACCGTCACCGCCTCCGTCACCGACCCTGCCGGCAACGAGGGCACTGACAGCCAGGTGCTGACCGTCGACACCGCGGCACCCGCGGTGACGATCGCCGGTGGGGCGAACGCAATGACCAGCGATGCGACACCGAACATCGCCGGGACGGCGACCGTCGCAGCCGGCACGACCGTGACCGTGTCCCTCGCCGACGAGTCGCTGACCGGGCTGGTCGATGGCGGCGGGGCGTGGTCCGTGACCGCAGCGGCCCTCTCCGATGGCCCCCATCGTGTCGTCATGTCGGTGTCCGACGCGGCTGGGAACCGGGCCAGCTCTGCCCAGATGCTGACCGTCGACACGGTGTCGCCCGTCGTCGCGATCACCAGCGGGGCGACTGCGACCGCGAGCCGCGGCGGCCCGACCATCACGGGAACCTCCGACGCGGCGCCCGGCACGACCGTCACGGTGGCGATCGCGGGCCAGACGATCACGACGCTCGTGCAGGCCAACGGCACGTGGAACGTGACTCCGACCTTTGTCGGTGAGGGCACATGGCAGGTCGTCGCCTCGGCTCCGGACCCCGCCGGCAATGTGGGGAGCGCCAGGCAGACCCTCGCCGTCGCCACCGGCGCCCCCTCGGGCTCGGGCGAAACCGGGCAGACGGTCGCGCCCGTCCAATCGGTCGCCCCCGCCACGGTGCCAACCCCCGCACCGGGGCGCGGCCGCTCGATCAACGCCGTGGCAACCACCACGATCGCCCGCGGCGCCAGCCAGAAGGTCAAGGGCTCCTCGCTGTCGATCGGCACGAAGGTGACCGCTCCCGCTGACGGCCCTGTCGTCGCCACGGCGCGCGGCACAGTGAAGATCAAGGGCGTCAAGCACGCGGTCAAGCTCACCAGTGCGACCGCGACGGTCGCCGCCGGTCAGAGCGCGACGCTCAGGCTCGAGCCGAAGGGCGCCAAGAAGGCGGCCAAGGCAGCGTTCTTGACGATCAAGAAGGCCACCAGGAAGGGCGTGGAGGTGACCGCGACGATCACGGTCAAGATCGTCGACGCCGCCGGCAACACGCGCGCGGTCACGCGGACGGTGAAGCTGACGAAGTAACAACGATGTCGCCGCGATCCTCGATGAGCACCCCAACAGGCGCCGCAACCTCGGATCGGCTGACTGGCTCGTGCATCGGGGACAACCAGACTTGAACTCGCGGCTCCCATCCTCGGGGCGGCGAGACGGGCCGCCGCCCGCGCAGTTGCTTTGCCGCAGACGCGGAAGCGGTACGGGCCTTTGGTCGCGCGCCCGCGGATGCCCGCAACTCGTCCCAAGCGAGCGCGTCGGCACCGGGAAGCTGGCGCCTCGTTCCCCACAATCGGAGCAATCCGCGCGGACTTGGGTAGGGGGCGCGATTCGCGCTTGCTGTCTCCTCAACGAAGCAGC
>JALYMB010000296.1 GCA_030773935.1 Actinomycetota bacterium
CTCCTGGAGCTGCCGGTACCGGGGCTCGCGCTCCTTCAGGATCGTGAGGACGGGCGCGGCCACGAAGATCGAGGAGTAGGCGCCGGTCAGCACCCCGATGAACATCGCGAACGCGAAGTCCTTCAACGTGGATCCCCCGAACAGCAGGAGGGACAGGATCGGCAGCAGCACGACCAGCGAGGTGTTCACCGACCGCATGAACACCTGGTTCATGGACATGTTCACGACCTCGGAGTACCCGTACTTGCTCACCAGCGCCGTGGACTCGGTGTTCTCCTGCACCTTGTCGTAGATCACCACGGTGTCGTACAGGGAGAACCCCAGGATGGTGAGGATGGCGATCACGGTCTCCGGCGTGACCTCTCGTCCGGTGAGCGCGTACACCCCGGCCGTGATCAACAGGTCGTGGGCCAGCGCCACCATGGCGCCGATCGCCATCTTCCACTCGAACCGGAACGCGATGTAGAGCGCGATCGCGGCCAGCACCACGACGAGGCCGATCAGCGCCTTGCGGGAGATCTCCTTCCCCCAGGTGGGGCCGACGTCGGTGCTGGAGATGTCCGTGCGGTCGATCCCCGCCTGCGCTGCCAGATCGTTCAGCAGTGCGTCGGACTCCCGTGTGTCGGCCGTGAGCGATTCGCCCCGGATCGACACGCCCGTGCCGTTCACGATCTGCACCTCTGCGTTCTGCACGCCGTCGTCCAGCAGGACACCCTGCACGTCGTCCGCGGTCACCGGCGTCACGAACGTGTACGTGATCTCCTGCCCGCCCTCGAAATCGATCGACAGGTTGAAATGCCGGACGAAGATGCCCACGAGCGACAGCAGGATCACGACGCCCGAGAGCAGGAACCACACGTTCCGGCGCTGGATGATCTTGAAGTGAGGAACGGTGTGCCCGCGGTACGTGGCGACGGCATGGTGCAGGTTCATCTGGCGGCCCCTTGCACCGGCAGAGGTGCGCCCTCGGCGAGCTCCGGGTCGCCGGCCACACCGCTGGTGAGGCCGAAGCCCCGCAGCTTCACCAGACGCTCGTTGCGGGCGATCAGGAAGACGGTGGGACGCTTGAAGAACCACACGACGAACAGGTCGAGGGCGGTGGCCACCCCCAGCGTGAGGGCGAACCCGCGCACCTGGCTCACCGCCGTCACGTACAGGATCGCGGCGGCGAGCGCCGTCACGATGTCGGCGGCCACGATGGTCTTGTACGCGCGCTTGAAGGCCGGCTGCACGGCCGCGCGCGGGCTCCGGCCGTGTCGCACCTCGTCCTTCAATCGCTCGAAGAACACGATGTAGGAGTCCGCGGTCACGCCGAGCGAGATCACGAGCCCCGCCACGCCGGCGAGCGTGAGGCTGTACCCGAACCAGTCGCCCGCGAGCGAGACCAGCGCGATCGCCAGGATCGCCCAGATCGACATGCCGAACCACGCCACGACCCCCAGCAGCCGGTAGTAGAAGAGCAGATACAGCAGGAGGGCCACCAGGCCGACCACCGCGGCCTTGATGCCCTGGTCCAGCGACTCCTTCCCCAGGGTCGGGCTGACGGACTGCACCTGCTGCCGTTCGAGCTCCACGGGGAGCGCGCCCGCCTGCAGGACGGCCGCGAGCGACTTCGCGCGATCCTCGGTGAAGTTGCCCGTGATCTGTCCCGTGCCTCCGGTGATCGGACCTTGGATCGTCGGGGCCGAGATGACCGTGGCGTCCAGCACGATCGCGAGCTGACGACCCACCAACGCGGTCGTGAGATCGCCGAACTCCGTCGCACCCTCACCGGTGAGGGTGAAATCCACCACCCACCCGGCGGTGACGTTGCCCTGGGACGGCGCCCGGTAGACGGCACGCGCGCTCTTGATCCGGTCGCCCTCGAGCTTCACCTCCGACAGCTGATACTTCGTACCGTCCTCGCCCAGGAACACGACCGTCTGTCCGGCGAGCTCGTCGGGCTTGGCCGGGCAATCCGGGATGTCGGTGGTCGCGGGATCGTTGTCGCAGGTGACCTGCAGCTGGGCGTAGTTCGGATCACCTGGGGCGACCGAGCTCAGGACCTCGCGCTCTTCCAACCGCGCCGTGGTGCCGATGATCCGCAGCAACTCCCCCTGCCCGGTCCGCTGCAGCTCGACCTGGGCCTTCTCCGGGTCCAGGAAGCAGCCCAGGTTCTTCTGGTCGGAGCTCACGACGCAGTACTCGGTGGTCTCGTCGACCACCTTCAGGCCGTCCTTCAGTGAGGTGGCCTCGTCCTTCGTCGGGAAGCACGGGAGACTGGCGCCGGTGTCCCCGGTCACGCAGAAGGCCGTGGTGGCCTCCGTGGACAGGCCGGCCTTAGCCTTGCCGGCCGCATCCTTCGTGGGGAAGCAGCCGAACTGCGCTCCGGAAGGGTCCTGGAGGCAGAATTGACCGGTCGTCTCGCCGCTGGTCTGTTCCTGCACCGTGATGGCGTCACGTGCGGTCTTCGCGTCCTTCTGGGCGGTCTCGCCGGTGAAGCACGGGAAGATCTGGTCGGCGTTCTCGCCGGTGATGCACACCTGCTGGGTCTGCTCCTGCACGTCCAGCGAGCCGAAGGCGGTATCGGCCGCCGCCCGGGTCGGGAAACACCCATAGCTCGTCCTGTCGGCCGCCTCGATGCACGACTGCGCCTTGGGACGTTGCTCGATCGTGCCCTTGGCAAGGCCGGGGAGCTGGACCTCGATGTTCGTGCCCTGCACCGAGATGTCCGGTTCCGCGACGCCGAGCGCGTTCACGCGACGGTCGATGTTGGCCCTCGCCTGTTCCATGGTGTCGGGTGAGGTTCCGTCGGGCGCCTTCAGGATCACCGAGACCCCACCCTCGAGGTCCAGCCCGAGCGTGGGAGACAGAGAGCCGCCCAACAGGCCCACCAACGAGCCAACCACCAGCAGGCCGACGAAGATGACCGACAGCCAGAGCCCGCGCGTGCGTTTCATGCCAGCTCGGCGCCGTTGATCACGAGGCGGAAGCGGCAGTCGAGGGTCTCGGCGGCGTGCCGGCACATCTGCATGCGGCCCAGGAAGATCTCGAAGTACTCCATGACCTGGCTGATCTCGGTATCGATGGTCAGCTCGAGGGTGACCGTGCGGGCATCGGAGTCCACCCGTAGGAACGACTGCTCAGCGGCGTAGTTCACCCGGTCGTGGATGTCGAAACGGATCTGACCCGACTTGCGAACGCGACTGCGGTGGACGTCGGACTTGTCCGCCAGGATCACGGCGGCCGAGACGGGGCTCACGGCCATCCCGTCGGTCTCCTCGTGGTTCGCGATCGCGGCCAGCATCTGCGCGAGGTCCGCGCCGGGAAGCTGGCCCTTCAGTGCCTGGTGAACCAGCAGCGCCCCCGTCTGCGCGTGGGAGTGTCGCGTCAGCATGTTGCCCACGTCGTGCAGGTACCCCGCCGCGCACCCGAGGTTCGCCTGGTGCTCGCCGAACCCCAGACGGTTCAGCACCTGGTAGGAGATGTTGGCGACGAGGTTCGCGTGGCGGAAGCCGTGCTCGGTGAACCCGAGCCCCTCCATCACCCGGTCGGCGGCCGAGATGAAGCTCGAGAGCTCCTCGTTGCCCTGGACCTGCTCGAGGGTGATGGTCGGCGTGCGGTCCTTGGTCGCATCCCGCGGTGGCTGATGGGGTTCGAGCGAGACCGTCTCCGGTGGGATCTGGGGGTCGGGTTCGATCCCTTCGGCGGCGGGGAGGCGCGGCTCGGGTTCGACCCCTTCGGCGGCGGGGATGCGCGGCTCGGGTTCGACCGGGGTGCTCACGAGGAGCGGTCGGCCTCGTTCTCGTCGCCCCCGTCGTCCTCGTAGGCGTCCTCGTCCACGATGCGGCGAGAGATCCCCCCACGGAGCATACGGACGTTGGTTCCGGGCGCGATCGTCACCGTGATGACGTCGTCGTCGTCGTCGATGTCGACGATCGAGCCGAAGATGCCGCCGGCCGTGACGACCTCGTCGCCCACCTCGAGCTGATTCAGCAGCTCACGCTGCGCCCGCAGCCTGCGCTTCTGCGGGCGGATCATCACGAAATACAGGCCCACTCCCATGACCCCGAACAGCAGCAACGGGGTGAGCGGGTTGGCCTGCGTGGTTGTCTCTGCTGCGAGCAGCTGGAACATGGTCAACGCCTCCTGGGGGAACAGCCTCAGGAGTCTACCGGGTCCCGCCCGGGAACCGGGTTCGGCGAGGGTGTGTGGAAGCTAGAGCGGCAGCGTACCCGGGGTGATGACGCCCAGATGGCGGTAGGCCGCCTCCGTGGCCACGCGGCCGCGAGGCGTCCGTTGCAGGAAGCCGAGCTGGAGGAGGTAGGGCTCGACGACGTCCTCCACCGTGTCGGTCTCCTCACCCACGGACGCGGCCAGCGTCGTGAGCCCCACCGGTCCACCCCCGAACTTGTCCACCACGGTTCGCAGGACCGCGATGTCCAACCGGTCCAGTCCCTCGCCGTCCACCTCGAACAGCTCCAGACCCAGACGCGCGATGTCCCCGCTGATGACGCCGTCGTGGCGCACCTGCGCGAAATCCCGGACCCTCCGCAGGAGCCGGTTCGCCACCCGGGGCGTGCCACGGGAGCGGCGCGCGATCTCCGCGGCGCCCTCGCCATCGGTGTCGACCGCGAGGATCCCTGCCGAACGTCGGACGATGGTGCCGAGCTCGTCGCGGGAGTAGTAGTCCAGGCGGGGAGAGAACCCGAACCGCTCGCGGAGCGGCAGCGTGATGCGCCCCGGACGGGTGGTGGCCGCCACCAGCGTGAACCGCGGCAGGTCCAGCCGGATCGACCGGGCGGTCGGACCCTTCCCGAGCACCACGTCCAGGTTGAAGTCCTCCAGTGCCGGATAGAGCACCTCCTCCACCGGTCTGGGCATCCGGTGGATCTCGTCCACGAACAGCACGTCGCCGTCCTCGAGGTTCGTGAGGATGGCGGCGAGGTCGCTGGGCCGGTCCAGCGCGGGACCCGACGTCGGTTGGAAGCCCGCACCCATCTCTCCCGCGACGATCGAGGCGAGCGTGGTCTTGCCCAGACCGGGTGGACCGGAGAACAGCAGA
Organism: Actinomycetota bacterium; assembly: GCA_030773935.1. GTDB lineage: Bacteria > Actinomycetota > UBA4738 > UBA4738 > HRBIN12 > JALYMB01. The sequence continues at coordinate 5,045 of JALYMB010000296.1, forward strand.
TGGTCGACCGGCTCGCCGCGGGCGCGCGCCCCGTCGATCAGCAGCGCGAGCTGCTCCTTCACGCGCTCCTGCCCGACGAACTCTCCGAGCGTTCTGGGGCGCAGCGCGAGATCGAGATCCCGCTCGTCCTGGCTCAGGACCTCGGGAACGATCAGCCGTTCCTCCTCGTTCACGCGCGACCCGCCTTCTGCAGGGCTTCACGGAGGATCTCCTCGACGGCGCGGCCGTCGGCCTCGACGCCGGTGAGCGCCCGGCTGGCCTCCTGCGGTGTGAGTCCCAGCGAGCGGAGGGCCTCTCGGACGTCGGCGAGGGGGCCGCTCGCCTCCATCGGCTCGCCCTCGGCGCCCATCTTGTCACGCAGATCCAGCACGACGCGCTGGGCGACCTTCCTGCCGACCCCCGGCACCACGGTGAGCGCGGCCACGTCGCCGGCGACCACCGCCCGGCGAAGGGCGTCGGGCGCGAGTGAGGACAGGAACGCGAGGGCGACCTTCGGCCCGACGCCGCTCACGCCGGTGAGCGCATCGAACGAGTCACGTTCGTCGGGTGAACCGAAGCCGAACAGGATCACGGCGTCGTCGCGCATCACGAGGCGCGTGTACACGCGCGCGCTGCGTCCCACGGGCGGCAGCGAGGCCAGCAGCGACGTGGGCACCTGCACCTCGTAGCCGATGCCGCCCACGGCGATCACCGCCTGGCCGCCGGTCTTCTGGACGACCTCCCCCTCCAGGAACGCGATCACGGCATCCCCGCCCGGGCCGCCAGCCCCCGCATCCGGGATCGCGTGAGATGGCACAGCGCCACGGCCACGGCGTCGGCCGCGTCGGGTTGCCGCGGCACGTCGCGGAGGCCGTGGACCCGGACGAGCGCGGTATGGACCTGCTCCTTGTCCGCGGACCCCTGTCCGGTCACGGCGCTCTTCACCTCCAGCGGCACGTACTCCTCCACCGCCAGCCCGGCCTCGGCGGCGATCAACATGACGACCCCCGTGGCCCGCGCCACCGAGAGCGCGCTGACCTTGTTGTTGCCGAACATCACGCGCTCCACGGCCACGCTACCCGGGCGGTAGATCTCCACCGCCTCTCGCACCGCCGCGCCGATCGTCCGCAGGCGGTCGGCCTCCGGGGTCCCCGCGGCCGTGAACACCGTGTCCGTCCACACGATGGTGGCGGTGCGTCCGCGGCGTTCGAGCACGGCCAGGCCGGTTCTGGCGAGGCCGGGGTCGACGCCGAGCACCGTTCCTTCGAACATTTGTTCGTCCAGTCTAGGTGCGGCCGGGGACCCGGGCAAACACCGGCTCCGAACGGAACCGGGCAACCCCCCGGAGATGCGCGAAAACTAAGGGGCGATGTGCCTCTAGAGAGAGGCCATCAGCTCCTCGGCGATGTCGAAGTTCGCGTAGACGGACTGGATGTCGTCCAGGTCCTCGAGGGCCTCGATCAGCCCCAGGACCGCGCGGGCCTCTGCGCCCTCGACCGGGATCGTGGTCTGGGGCACCATGGTGATCTCGGCGGAGAAGACCGGCACCCCGGCCGCCTCCATGGCCCGGCTCACGGACTTGAGCTCGCCGGGGGCCGTGGAGATCTCCCACGAGCTCTCCGAGTCCCGGAGATCCTCCGCCCCCGACTCGAGGGTGAGCTCGAGGAGGCGGTTCTCCGCGGGCGCCTGCGACTTCTCCACGACGATCACGCCCTTGCGGGTGAACATCCAGGCCGTGCTGCCCTGATCGCCCATGTTGCCGTTGTTGCGCGTGAAGGCGTGTCGGACCTCCTGGCCGGTGCGATTGCGGTTGTCGGTGAGCGCCTCGATCAGGAGCGCCACGCCGCCGGGGGCGTAGCCCTCGTAGAACAGCTCCTCGTACCGCGCGCCGCCGGCGTCCGCGCCGGAGCCACGCTTGATCGCGCGTTCGATGTTGTCGTTGGGCACGCTGAACGACTTCGCCTTCTCCACGGCCGAAGCCAGCGTCATGTTCCCCTCGACGCTGCCGCCTCCCTCGCGGGCCGCGACCTCCACCGCACGCAACAGCTTGGCGTACATGTTCGAACGCTTCGCGTCGGTGGCCTCCTTCTTCCGCTTGATCGTCGCCCACTTCGAGTGACCGGACATCTACACCTTCCTCAGGACGTATTCATGGAGGGCCGTCTCGCCCACGAGTTCGGGATGGAAGGATGCCACGACGATGTTGCCCTGCTCCAGGACCACCGGATGCCCCTCGTGCTCGGCCAGCACGTCCACATCGGCTCCCACGTCCTCCACGCGCGGCGCCCGGATGAAGACGCCGCGGACCCGATGATCGATCCCCCGGACGTCGACGTCGGCCTCGAACGAATCCACCTGGCGGCCGTAGGCGTTCCTGCGGACCGTGACGTCGAGGACGGCGAAGAGCGGGTCCCCACCCTCGACGCGAGACGCGAGGACGATCATCCCCGCGCACGTGCCCAGCACGGGCATGCCGGCGCGGATCCGTTCCCGCACGGGCGCCACCAGGCCGCCGGCCGTCGCCAGCTTGCCCATCGTGGTGGATTCGCCACCGGGGATCACCAGGAGGTCCACCCCGGCCAGGTCGGCCACCGTGCGAACCTCGATGGGGGAAGCGCCCGCGAGCGCCAGCGTCCGCGCGTGTTCTCGGAAGTCTCCCTGGAGCGCGAGGACGCCGGCCTTCACCGTGGGCACCCCCGCGCGGCTACCAGCCGCGGTCCTGGAGACGGGTCTGCAGCGTGCCGATCTCGAGTCCGGCCATGGGCTCACCCAGACCGTGCGAGACCTTCGCGAGGACGTCGGGATCCTGGAAGTGCGTGGTGGCCTCCACGATCGCGCGAGCCATGGTGGCCGGATCCTGCGACTTGTAGATGCCCGACCCCACGAAGACGCCGTCCACACCCAGCTGCATCATGAGGGCGGCGTCGGCGGGCGTTGCGATCCCGCCGGCCGCGAAGTTCACGACCGGCAGATGTCCCGTAGTGGCGACGTCGCGAACCAGGTCCACGGGGGCGCCGAGCTCCTTGGCCTTCGTCACGTACTGCTCGGGGCGGAGCGTGGTGAGCTCGGCCATCTCGTGCAGCATCGTCCGCATGTGCGTGACCGCCTCCACGACATTGCCCGTACCGGCCTCGCCCTTCGTGCGGATCATGGCGGCGCCCTCGGCGATGCGGCGCAGCGCCTCCCCCAGGTTGCGGGCGCCGCAGACGAACGGCACGGTGAAGGCCCACTTGTCGATGTGGAACTCGTTGTCGGCCGGCGTGAGGACCTCGGACTCGTCGACGTAATCCACGCCGAGGGACTGCAGGATCTGCGCCTCGACGAAGTGGCCGATCCGTGCCTTCGCCATGACGGGGATGGTGACGGCCTGCTGGATCTCCTCGATCTTCGAGGCGTCCGACATCCGGGCAACGCCACCGTCCCGACGGATGTCGGCGGGGACCCGTTCCAGCGCCATGACGGCGCAGGCGCCGGCGTCCTCGGCGATCTTCGCCTGGTCCGCGTCGGTGACGTCCATGATGACGCCGCCCTTGAGCATCTCCGCCAGGCCCGACTTCACCCGGAAGGTACCGGTCTCGCGATCCACGGGATATCCCTCCTCAACAGGTCGAATGCCAGTGTACCGCCCGCGTTGAACGACCCGTCAGGCTCCGGGGCATCCCCTATCATCGACGCGTGCGCCAGCTTCCTCAGCGATCGGGGGCGGTCGCCGCGATCCTTCTCCCGCATCCCGCGCGAGGACGCGGCCCGGCCACCGGATGACGGGGCCGGCGATCCTGCGCCGCACCGTGGCCTCCGCGGTGTACGACGGGAAGACCCTCGCGGCGCAGCACCCGCGGCTCGCCCTGCCCCTGGGACGGGTCCGGGGCCACGGCGAGATCGTCGACGAGGGCACCGACATCGTCATCGAATCCTTCCCGCGCTGCGCCTCGTCGTTCGCGGTGGGCGCCTTCCGGATGGCTCAGGAGCCCGCAACGATGCGCATCGCGAACCACACCCACATGCCCGCGCAGGTGATGGTTGCCGCACGGCGAGGGATCCCCGCGCTCGTGCTGATCCGCGAACCGCAGGAGGCGATCCTGTCGCTCCTGATCCGCAACCCCGACCTCGGCGTTGCGGCGGCACTCCGCGGGTTCCTCCGCTTCTTCGAACCTCTGACCCAGTACCGGGCCGGGTTCGTCGTCGCCAGGTTCGAGGAGGTGATCGGGGATTTCGGTGCCGTGATCGTTCGGGTGAACGAACGCTTCGGCACGTCGTTCGTGCCCTTCCGGCACAGTCCGGAGAACGCCGAGCGTGTCGCGCGCGACATCGAGGAGGACTACCGATCTCGGATCACATCCGACGAGCAGCTCGAGCGGATCATCCCGCGGCCCTCCGACACACGCCGGCACCTGAAGCAGGACCTGCGACGGCGGTTCGCCGAGACCGCACCCGACCGGTTGGTGGCGCGGGCCGGCGCCGTCTACGCGGAGCTCACCGGCTGACCGGCCCGCCCGGGAGCCGTCATGACCCGGGGGTCCCCGGGACACCTCACATCTCTTCGAGGCGGCGGATCCGCTCCGCGATCGGCGGGTGCGTGGAGAAGAGCTTCTCCATGGTGCTGGTGCTCTCGCCCTGCACGCGCGAGGGCTGGTCGAACCAGAGGTGCGCGGTGGCGTTGTTGGCGGCGTGCATAGCGTGCGGCGCGGCCTCGATCTTCTTGAGGGCGCTGATCAGCCCAGGCGGGTAGCGGGTCAGCAACGCTCCCTGCGCGTCGGCGAGATACTCGCGATTGCGGGAGACGGCGAGCTTGATGATCTGCCCCGCGATCGGGGCGATCACCAGCAGCACGAAGCCCAGCGCGAAGATCACCAGTTCCAGACCACCGCCGCTCGAGTCGTTGCCGCGCCGTCCGCGGAAGCCGCCCCACAGCCACGAGCGCATGAAGAACTCCGACAGCAGCACCGCCGCGCCGACGAGCGTGGCCACCACCGTCCCCACCAGGATGTCGCGGTCCATGACGTGCGACAGCTCATGGCCGATCACGCCCTCGAGCTCGACGCGGTTCATGATCTGCAGCAGGCCCTGCGTGACCGCGACCGACGAGTGCTGCGGATCACGTCCGGTGGCGAAGGCGTTGGGCGCCTGCTCGGGCACGATGTAGACCCGTGGCTTGGGGACACCGGCCGCGATCGCCAGGCCCTCCACGATGTTGTGCAGTCGCGGCTCCTCCTCGGGACTCACCTCTTTCGCGCGCGCCGAGGCCAGCACGATCCTGTCTCCCGCGAAATACGACCCGACCGACATCACGACGGCGATGCCCGCGGCGATCGCCATGCCGACCGGGCCGGTGGCCCAGATCATGCCGATCACGTAGCCGATCAGACCCAGGAACACCACGGCGCCCAGCACCAGCAGGACCGTGCGGCGTCTGTTCGCGGCGATCTGCTCGTACACGGCGGCTTAGAGGTCGACCCTCACGGGGCCGCGCACGGGGTCTTCGATGTCGAAGAAGGGCCGCGGCTCCACGTGGAAGAGGTTCGCGACCACGCTGGACGGGAAGGATTGGATCTTCGTGTTCAGGCGCATGACCTGGTCGTTGAAGAACTGCCGGGCGTAGGCGATCTTCGATTCGGTGCCGGTGAGTTCCTCCTGCAGCGCCAGGAAATTCTGGTTGGCCTTCAGCTCCGGGTAGCTCTCCGCGACCGCCATGAGCCGACCCAGGCCCGCCGTGATCATGTTCTCGGCATCGACCTGATCGCCGACCGTCTGTGCACCCATCGCCTGGGACCGTGCGGCCGTGACGTGCTCGAACAGCTCCCGCTCGTGGGAGGCGTAGCCCTGCACCGTCTCCACCAGATTGGGGATCAGGTCATAGCGGCGCCGCAGCTGCACGTCGATCTGGGACCAGCCGTTGTCGGCGCGGTTCCGCAGACGCACCAGAGCGTTGAAGGCGAGCACGCCGTACAGCAGCACCAGCAGGACGATCCCCAGGGCGATCCAGAAGGGCAGCATGCACCTATCGTAACGACCGGCCGGGTCCTGCGGCCGCCTCGCCGTAGAGCTCCTCCAGACGGGCGGCGACCACGCCCCAATCGAAGGCCGCCGCCCGGGCACGTCCCGCCTCGGCCAGCCCGCCGGCCAGAACGGGGTCGCCCAGCACCCGAGCGATCGCCCCGGCCAGCGCGACCGCGTCTCGCGGGGGCACCAGCAGGCCGTCTACACCGTCGGTGACGACCTCGTCGTAGCCGGGGATGTCGCTTGCCACCACCGGCAGGCCGGCGGCCATGGCCTCGAGCAGGATCACCCCGAAGCTCTCCCCACCCTGATTCGGCGCCAGGAACAGGTCGCAGGCGCGATGGACGGGCGGAAGCTCCCGGTTCGCCACGGTGCCGAGCAGGGTGACGCGCTCTCGCAGATCCGCCGGGAGAGCGGCCACGGCCGATCGATCCTGTCCGTCGCCCGCCACGACGAGCCGCAGGTCTCGATGCTCGTGCGCGAGGCGTCCGAACGCCTCTACGCCGGTGCGGAACCCCTTGCGTTCGTGGAGGCGCCCGACGAACAGGAGCTTCCTTCCCGCACCCAGATCGGTCCGCGGCGTGGCCGAGGAGAACGCACGCACGTCGATCCCGTTCGGGACGATCTCGTAGGTGCCGCCCAGGCGCCGCCGAGCCGTCGCGGCGGCTCGCTCGCTCACCGCCACCCGCACGGCCAGCCGTCGGGCGAGCCTCCGCAGGACGGGAGCGGCGAGATCGTACGTGCGTGCTCGGTCGAGCCCTGCGTGGAAGGTGCCGACGACCGGCACCCGGGCCGCGAGCGTGGCGAACATCGAGGCGCTCGGCGCGAGAGGCTCGTGCGCGTGCACGACGTCGGGCCGGAACGTCGCGAGCGCCGCTCGGACGTGCCTGCGCGTGGAGGGCCAGGGTGAGACCGGAGCGTTCGAGGCGTTGTAAGGGATATCCAACGGGTGACCGACTCCCACCACCCACGGCTCGGCGGGGCGCGTGCGCGACGGGGTCAGGGCCAGCACCTCGTGTCCGCGAACGCGCAGCTGTTCGCCGAGCCCCCGGACATGGACCTGGACGCCGCCCGCGTCGTCCCACGCGTACGGGCAGATCAGGGCGATCCTCACGGCTCCCAACCGGGCTGGAAGAGGTGCCAGTCGGCCGGTGCGGCGGAGATGGCGCGCTCGAACTCCTCGCCCATCAGTCGGGTCAGCGTCGCGACGTCGCGCCGGCGCTCCCCCGAGAGCTCGAAGGACAGCGGAGCGCCGAAGACGATCCGCCAGCCTCCCGCGGTCTGATACGCGGGCGTCACCAGGATCGGAGCGCCGGTCGTGAGGGACAGGAACGCGGGTCCGGTCGGCAACCGGCGTGGGCGCCCGAACATCTCCACCTCCATGCCGCGTCCTCCCAGGTCGCGGTCGGCCACCAGCGCCACCACCCGGTTCTCGCCCAGGCGCCGCCCCAGACGGCGTCCGACCTGCCCGTTCGCCGACAGCCCCAGGATCTCGATGCCGAGCGCCTCGCGGTGCGCCTGGAACAGCTCGAACAACCGCTGCGGGCGGAGCTCCTCGGCCACCGAGACCACCGAGTGACCGCGAGCCGCCATATAC
>JALYMB010000297.1 GCA_030773935.1 Actinomycetota bacterium
GTTCGCCCGCCCGGGCGTGCTCCGCCGCCTCGGTGAGCGCGAGGAACAGGCAGCCCGCCTGCTGGCGCGCCTCGAGCGAGAGGCGGGCGTTCCGGGAAGACAGCGCGAGCCCGCTGGCCTCGCGCACGGTCGGACACGCCACGATCGTCACACGCAGCGCCGGCTCCGCGGCGGTCATGCGACGAACGAGGAAGAGCTGCTGGGCGTCCTTCTCTCCGAAGTAGGCGGCGCTCGGGCCCGTCAGGTCGAACAGGCGGTGCACCACCTTCAGCACCCCGTCGAAGTGCCCCGGCCGAGCCGCGCCCTCGAAGGTCCGCCCGACCGGGCCGGGGTCCGGCGCGGGCAGATCCACGCTAGGCGGGTAGACCTCCTCGACCGAGGGTGCCCACACGAGGTCGACCCCCTCGCGCTCCGAGGCAGCGAGATCTGCCGCCTCGTCGCGGGGGTACGTGCCCAGATCCTCGTCCGGTCCGAACTGCAGCGGATTCACGAAGATGGACACGATCACGCGGTCCTGCTCCGTCCGTGCGCGCTGGATCAGCGAACGGTGCCCGGCGTGCAGGGCGCCCATCGTGGGCACAAGGCCGACCGAGGCACCGGCCGTTCGCCAGCCGTCGGTCGCGGCCTGCAGTTCGGCGGCGGTCCGGATCAGATCCATCGCGCGGTCATCGAACGCCGACCCAGCGATCCAGGACGGTCGCGACCGTCGTGCGGTCGGCCTCGGAGAGCCGTCCGGCCGTCACGGCCAGATCGAGCGCCACGCGGCACATCGCGATGTAGGCGGAGACCGTGTCGGGAGCGTGTTCGGCGAGCGCCTCGAGGTTGCTCGCGATCGTCCTGGCATCGCCGCGGACCGCCGGACCGGTGAGGGCGGCCGCGGTCCCCAACCGCTCCACGTTGTCGAGCGTGGCCACCTGGAGCGGACGCATCGCGCCCGCAGGATCGGGCACCCCTGCCGCGGCGAACAACCGCTCGGCCACGGCGGTCGTCGCAACGAGGTAGTTCGAGGCGAAGACCGCGGCCGCGTGATATAGCGGTCGGAGATCGTCGCGGAGCCGGAACGGCGCCGCGCCCAGCTCGGTCGCGAGCCACTCCCCTAAGGCGAAGCCCTCCTCGTCGTCGGCCGTCACCGCGATCCGACAGCCGGGGAGGGTGTGGATGGCCCCGTCGACGTCCGGGAAGGTCTGGAGCGGATGCGTCGCCAGGCGGCGGGCCCCTCGTTCGCGGAGCGGCAAGAGGACGTCGAGTCCGGTCGCCCCCGACAGGTGCGTGACCCAGGTGCCGGCGGCGATCGTCCCCGCCACGGCGAGCTCGGCCACGAGCGGTCCCAAGGCGTCGTCGGGGATCCCGAGTAGGAGCAGGTCGCCGAGCGCGGCCGTCTCGGCGGGGGGAAGGACCGGAACCCCCGGCAGCCACGCGGCTGCGCGCTCCATCGTCGCTCCGCGGCCCGACACGGCGACCACCTGGTGTCCGGCACGAGCGAGCAGCACGGCGACTGCGGTGCCGACGCGGCCCGCGCCGATGACGGCGATCTTCACGACGCCGATCCCGAGGGAACGAGGGACGGCGCGCTCCAGAGCAGGGGCCCGGCGGGACGAGGCGCGCCCGGCGGCAACGTGAGCGGGCGGAGCTCCCCAGCCCGGACGGTCGACAACTCGCCGTCTTGCAAAAGGATGAGGTCGCCGTCGGAGGTGACCGTCGCCTCGATCGTGGCAGCGTCGGTCCGGTCGAGGAGCTCGGGCACCCGCAGACCGATCCCCGGGGCCATCGTGATCCGGTAGACACCGCGGACGCCGCGGTACAGGCCCAGCACGTAGGCATCTCCCGCGTCCCAGGACCAGGTGAGGAACTCGTCGACGAGGAGCGGCTGATGCCTCCTGCCGAAGGGGACGGGACCGCTCCGCGATGGGGAGCGGTAGTAGAGCTGCAAGCCGTCCGGCGGCCCGCCACCGTGGCCTGCGCCGGGTCGCGAGACCGGGGTGAGCAAGAAGTCACCCCGCGTCGACAGGCTCACCATCGCGTGGTCGTCGATGAACCGCTCCGTATAGCCACCGCCGACGAAGACGATCGAGGCGGTCGTTCCTCGCGCCGCCACCACGTAGATGAACGTCCCGTCTCGCGCGATCTTCAGGGGGAGCCCGCACATCGGCCCGTCGTACCGGACGTCGGACGTGCCGAACGACACCAGATGGTTCGCGATCACGACGTGTCGGAGACAGCCTTGGGTCCGATCCCCGGAGCGCAGCGAGGTCACGTCCTGGCCGCCGGAGGACCACGTGACGAGATCGCCGGCGGCGACGCGGATCGCGCGGCCTTCCGGCGTGAGGAAGTGCAGGATGCTGGCGACCTGCCGACGTCCTTCGCTCGAAGTCACCCCGACCCAGCCGGGGCTCACGCTCGAGGCGTCGACGAGATCGGTCGGTTGCTCGACGTGTGGTCCGGGAGCGACTTGACCCGTCCGCAGATCCCACGTCCACAGCACCCACCCTTGTGGATCCTGCGCCGCATAGATCAGGCTCCCATCTAGGCCCGACGCCGGACCGTTGGGCGTCGCCGGCGTGGCGGCCGGCGTGTGCGAACTGATGAAGACGAACGCGCCGGCCGCGATGACGGCGACGAGGCCGGACGTGATCCACCCGCGGGATCGAGGTCGCGTGTTCCGGAAGCGCGGTCGCGCCGACGGCGGGTCCTCAGGAGCCATTCCGGCGCGGTCCCGCTGACGGGGGGGCGAGCTCGAGCGGTGAGTGGCACGCCGGCCGTTCTCCGGCGCCGACGCGAAAAGACCCGTCCCGCACTCTGGGCAGCTGTTCGACCGTGACTCCCCCGACCAGTCGCAGCGGAGACAGACCTTCTCGCTCATGGAAGGGCCAACGGTGGGGCGTAGGGCCGGGCTCCGTCGCCGTCCACGGCGAGCTCGAGGATCCGCGTTCCATCCGCGAGCACGGGATCCGGATCGAGCTCCAACAGGGGAAGCACCACGAACGAGCGCTCGGTCATCCGAGGGTGCGGGATCGTCAGCGCCGGCTCGTTCACGATCAGGTCGTCGTACAGGAGAACATCGATGTCGATGGTCCGCTGGCCCCAGCGGACCTCGCGCGTGCGGCCGAGCTCGGCCTCCACGTGGTTGCACGTGGCCAGCACCTCGTGTGGACCGGCTTCGGTCTCCGTGCGGATCACGGCGTTCAGGTACGGAGGTTGGTCGGGCGGGCCCCCCACCGGCTCCGTCTCCCAGATCCGGGACGAGGCCACCGCTCGCACGCCTTCGGCCGCGAGCAGGTCGACCGCCGCTTGGAGGGAACGCAGACGGTCACCGAGGTTCGCGCCGAGGCCCAGCGTCGCCACGTGCATCGCGATCAGCGTTCCGGAAGCGTCACCGCCGCGGCGACGCCCTGGATCCCGAGACGTGACGCCGCGTTCGGCTTGTGGACGACCACGGTGGCGCGGAGGACGCGATCGAACGTCAGGCACTCACGCGCGATGGCATCGGCCATCGACTCGATCAGATCGAACGAGCCCTCCCGCACGACGCTCCGGACGAGGTCGGTGACGGCGCGGTAGTCGGCGGTTGCGTCGATCCGGTCGTCGCCCACGTTGATCTCCAGGTCGAGGTCCACGACGAACGGCTGCGCCGCGTCCTTCTCCCCCGGCCTCGCGCCATGACGACCTTCCACCTCGATGCCGGACAGGAACACCCGCGAGCTCATGCGTTCGGTCCCACCTCCTGCTCGGACGGGTCGGGAACGGTCGACCCGTCGGCATCCTCCGCCTCCGCCGCCGGGAGGTCCACCCACCCCGGCCGGCGTTCGAGCTGGAGCGTGGTGATCCCGCCGTGGTCGTGCGGCGCGCGGAGGTAGCGAGCGCGCAGGTACTCGAGGATCATCACGCCGATCGTGTCGAAGGCGTCGTCGAGGAGCAGGTGGCCCGACTCGGGCACGAACCCGAGCGTCGAGGCGGGGATCGCGGCGCTGAGGCGCTCGGCGATCCCCGGATCG
>JALYMB010000298.1 GCA_030773935.1 Actinomycetota bacterium
AGCCGTCTGAGTCCACCTTAGGGTTTCGGCCCGTTTCCCCTCCTGTAGAGACGAGGGCCTGATGAGAGTGTTCGAGACGGATCCAGCCACGGCACAGCTCGAGCGGCTCTATCGGGACGACGGTGCACGGCTCGAGCGCGCTCTCGTTCGATGTTGTACCAGCAGCCGCCGGGACCGTAATAGCTGATCCCTTCGCCCCACACGCCGATCGTCTTGCCGGTCGAAGTGATCGCGATCTCGCCGTAGTCGCCGTAGATCTCGTCGAACCCTCCGGCGTCGACGTAGGCGGCAGCCCCAGCCGAAGCGTCGGAGATCCGCACCGGTGCGCTCCACGTCGCCCCGCCGTCCGTACTGCTCCGGTACCACACGTTCCAGGTATGCGTGCCGTCCGATCTGATCGCGTCGCCGTTCGACGTCTGCATGTACCACATCCGGAAGTCGCCGTTGCCCGTGCCGACCACGCGTGGCTGGGTCGCATCTTCTCCGTTCACGGAGATCACCTCTGGGGAGCTCCAGGTCCGCCCCTCGTCGGCGGAGGTCTTGACGAACACGCGTTGCGGACCAGCGTCGACGGCTGCCCCCTCGTACGCGAAGAGGAGGCCTCCGTTCGCATCGGTGGCGACCGACGTCTGGCCCGTATAGAACTCTCCGCAACCGTTCGAGTAGCAATCCTCGCCGATCGGCACCTTGGCTACGACCTCATCCCTCCACGTGTCTCCGTTGTTGCGCGAGATGACCGTGTGATGCCAGACCTGTCCCTGAGAGACGCAGTTGAACGATCCGGATCCGGCACACGTGTAGTCGAAGCTGCTCTCAGAGAAGATCACGGTCCCGTCGGGCAGCGTCTTCGCGTCGTAGGCGTAGTAGTAGCGCTTGCTTTGATCCACGCGGGTCTGCGTCCACGTAGCACCGTAGTCGTGAGACACGCCGACCCACAGGTCGCCGCCGGTCGGACCGTTCCACGAGACGTACACGTCCTTGCCGCTCGCCGACGAGGTGAGGAAGGGCTTGTCCGTCCACGACACCCGTCCGCTCGGGCGAACCGGATCCGTCCACATCCGTCCGTGATCGGTCGACTTGATGAACAGGGTCGAGAATCCTCCGTGGCGGTCGGCGTTCAAGAAGAAGGCATAGACCTCCCCGGTGTTCGGCACGACGTAGATGGTGGGGTCGTACTGCGCGTTGCTGCCCTTCACGCCCCAGATCGGACGCTGCCGACCCCACGTGGCGCCGTTGTCGGAGGAAACCACGAGGGTGATGTATGGCGACGGGCAGTGCGACTTGCACGGTGCGGGCTGTCCGTAGCGCGTGGTGAGGATGTAGATGAAGGGGGAGTCCGGATCGGTCGCGACGGCCGGCTCCCAGTCGTCGACGTTCGGGTTCACGACCTGCTCGCCGGCCCAGCCCGTCGCTGCGCTCGTCACCGAAGCTTGCGATGAATTGCCGAACACGCCGGCGGCCCTTGCCGCGTTCAGTGCGTCCAGGCGCGCGGCCGTGGTGTCTGCCTCTTTGCTTCCACCTTGCTCTCCGCTCGAATCACCGCGTCCAATGCCGGCTTCGGTTGGGGTCGAAGCCTTGGGCTGTCGTGGGGCGACGATGCCGGAAGAGCACGCCGCAAGCAGGGAAAGCGCGAGGAGGAGAGGAAGCGATCGCCGAAGCATCCTGGGGGCTCCTTCTTCCGAGGGGTAGCGCGAATCTAGTGGAGGCGCTCAGGAAAGGTCAATCCCGCGCAGGGGGCTCGGGCGCGCACAGGTGTCTGGCGCCACCGCTCTGAACCGCCCTGGGTTTTATGGAGATGATGTGCCCTGGGTTCCGCGGAGTCGACTCGTTTGACTTCATGCCACTTCCGATGGGTAAGTGTGCATCTTCTCGAACTCGATCGGCGTCCGGACCACTCCAGTTCGCGGTGACGACAACAAGATCACCGGCTGGGTCTGGGCGCTCCCGGAAGGCGTAACCGCGAGCAAGAGGCAGGACTTCTAGACCGGGTGCTCCCCGGGTACCCACGGCCATCTTCTTGAGCATCTTGAGCATGTGGGTCTTCCAGGTGCTCCAGATGCTCATGTCCTTGCGCTAGGCGTCTGGGTGAGCACCTGGGTTGACCCTCAGATCGACTCGCCGATGTTCGACCCCGAGCACAACGAACACGAGGCGTTGATCACGGGCAAGAAGGTCCGGTGGGAGGTCCCACAAGGAGCGTTCCCCGCACGGGGGTGGGACAGCCAAGGCGCAGGGCATCGTCCCTAGTCCGCCACCTGCAACTGAGGGTGCGGAGGCCGACCAAGGCCCCGGGAGGGGGCGCGGGTTCCGCATGAGCGCCACCGCCCGCACGGAGACCGCGACTCGTCAACGCGTGCGCGCTCCAAGGATTGACCCTACTTTTGGGGAACCGGGCGCCGGCAGCTAGCACCCCGCTCCAATGACCTTCGCCCAGCAGGCAGAACGTCACCTTGCGTGACACCTCATCGTGACCCTTGCCACGGGATTCGAACCCGCCACCGTGCTATCGGGTGCGTCTACAGGTCCGAGCCGGAATCGCGCCGTTCTTGGGTCCGCACCTCACCGGTGGGCGTCTCCTGCACGCTGTCCTTCATCGTGCTCCGGCTCCTGCTGCCGGCGACGACCAAGACCAGTCCGATCACGGCGGCTGCGATCCCCACGACCAGCAGGATGACCCCGGCCGTGTGGATGTTGAACCCCGTCGTATGCACCTTGACGGCGAACCTCATGATCGCACCCACGATCCCGAGCACGATGCCGAACACCAGAAGTCCCATGCCCGACGTTCTGTTCATCGTTCCTCCTTCCCGCTACTTTCTTCCGGCGGCCTCGGCCGACACGCGGGGTAGCTGTCACGGAAGCGGAGAGGGTGGCGGCGGGTGATCCGGGAAAGCCACCACCTAGCGCCTCTGTCGATCAGTGTACGCC
>JALYMB010000299.1 GCA_030773935.1 Actinomycetota bacterium
GGCATCGAGGAGGTCGCGGTGCTCCACCGAACCGGGCGATGCGGAGGGCTGGGGAACCGGCCCCGCGGCCAGCGCGCGGATGTCCGCGAGGCCCGTGTCCTGTCCCACGGGCTTGGCGCCGGCCAGACAGAACTTCATCCCGTTGTAGTTGGGAGGGTTGTGACTCGCCGTGAGCATGATCCCCGGCAGGTCCAGCGAGCCGGACGCGAAGTACAGCAGGTCGGTGGAGGCCAGGCCGATGTCGGTCACGTCGGCGCCGGCGGCGGTGATCCCATCGGCCAGAGCGGCGGCCAACTCCGGTGAGGAAAGGCGGCAGTCCCGCCCGATCAAGAGTCGCGGAGCGGCGCTCCAGGACGCGAAGGCGCCGCCGATCCGACGAGCCGTGTCGACGTCGAGCTCGTCGGGCACGACGCCGCGGACGTCATACGCCTTGAAGATGCGGTCCAGATCCGGTGACACGTCACCGCATCCTACTGAACCGACGTCGTCGTCAGGCTTTCTCGACGACCATGCCGATCACCGACTGCAGCGGCACGTTCTCGCCGTCCCGGTGCCACCACTTCGTCTCACAGACGTGACAGGTGGTGAAGGCGAGGTCGCGGCCACTCACCGTCATCGTGATCGTGATGAGGTCCTCGGAGTCACAGTTGGGGCAGCTGGGGAAGTGCGACATGACTTGTCATACTCCGTCATCGTCCCTGCGACGACCATAGCACGGAGCACCCAATTCGCTCGGCCGATCGGACTGCCTCACCTCTGGACAGCCGGAGGATCCAGCATCCCCCGTCGTTCCATGCGGATGGGCCGGACGACCCACGCCCTTCGCCTGCGCGTGACTGGTGAGACCTTCTCCTACGGCGATGAGGCGGCCAGGGACCGTTCGTCCCGAACCGACCATCCCAATGGGGGCGTCATGCGGTCCACATGTTCGCGACACAGATCAAGAAGGTTCGGATCCCGCCGATCGGTGAGTTCGCGAATCACAACCTCCCGGGCCGCATACAGCAGTGCCAGGGTCGCGACGGGCTCGGCGCCGCACCGCATCTTCGCGCAGGCTCGCATGCAGGGAGGCTAAATCACGCCGATGTGATTCTCAAGTAGGCAAGAGCGGAACGTGGGAAAAAGCGTACTCCGCGGTGGCGCGTCCAGGTTGCCCCTTCTTCGTCCCCGCGGAGTACCCACACAGCTTACCCCGGGCGATCCGCCGGACGCAAGACCCCCGTTGAAGCAGAGTGACACGAGCACGAGCGGCAGCGGCTAGTAGATCAGGACCTTGCTACCGATCGGCACCATCGGATACATCTCCTCGACGTCGGAGATGTTCATCCGGACACAGCCGTGGGAGGCGTGCGTTCCGATCGATGCCGCATCGTAGGTGCCGTGGATCCTGATCCCGGGTGCGTTCAGGTACAGCGCACGGGTGCCCAGCGGATTGCCCAGGCCGGGCGGGATCGTGAGCGGTAGCCCCGCCCCCCAGGTGTCCGGCGCGGGGTTCGTCCACGTGGGGTTCTCCGCCTTGTTGACGATGGACCACGTGCCGCTGGGCGTCTCGTACGGCGCCATCGCGGTCGCCACCGAGTACACCCGATCGCGCTTGAAGCCCTTGTAGAGGGTGAGCTCGTTGGTGGTCTTGTCGATGACGATCGTGGTCCCGACCTCGTCGTCGGCGATCTTGGGCGCAACGGGCTTGACCCCGAGCCGTAGCGGCGAGGTCGAGGTCTGTTGCAGCGCGGTGAGGATCTGCTCTGCGGCCCGGTCCGACTTCAGAGCGCGCCCGGACTTGGCGTGGGTGAAGCGCACCTGGGTCCCGTCCAGCGACACGGAGGCGTTTCGAGGGGCACGAACCACGTCCGACGCGATGCCCTTCACGAACGTCTCGACCCTGCTCCGGCTGTAATGCCACCCCACCGTCAGAGATCGCCCGACGGGTTCGTCGGCGATGCGGTGGTAGACGCGGGAGACCATCCCCAGAGAACCGGAGACGGCCAGGGCTTCGTCGACCGCGCCGGCGACGTCTGCGCGCACGCCCAGCTCCTGCGGCGTGGCCTTCCACGACTGCCCCGCAGCCTCGACCGTGAGCGCGGCTCCCAGTCGGAGCGAGGTCGCCGCCTTCACGGCTGCGATCGCCTCGTCCCTCGTCATGCGGCCGACATCGACGCCGTCGATCACGACGCCCGGCAGGATGCGGTCTTCAGCATCGCGGTCGTACCGATAGGCCGCGTACGTGGCCCCGCCTCCCAGCACGACCAGAACCGTCAGGACGATCAGAAGGACGGGCAGAAGTCCGCTGGCGATGCGTCGAGCGTGTCGTCCTCTGGCCATGGAACCCCTCTGCGCGGCACGGAGCCGCCGCCTGCCTATCCCGCAGCGCGGCAGCAGGCAATGATACCCGCGTTCCTCCAGGGAGAACCCTATCCAGGAGCCCGGTCACGTCCCGGCAAGAACCCCGGGTGGGACAGGGATGCCCGCCGCCACCGCGTAGGACGCGACCCCCTCGAGACCGAGGGACGACGAGGCACCGGCGGCAACGAACGAGCCGGCGGCCGCGACGGCCAGCACGGCCGCCGTCGGATCCTGTTCCAGGAACCGTGCGGGTACCCGAACGGCCGACGTAGCCGGGACGCTCACCACGATCTCGTCGAGGATCCCGGCCTCTCCGAGGAGGCTCAGCCTGACCTCCACCTGCGCGGTTCCGGGGTTACCCAGCACCATGCCGGGATGGCTGGGGTCGCCGGCAACCGTGGGCGGGATCACCCAGGCCGCTGCAGGTGCCGCTGCGCCCGCCGTCGCGCCCGGATCGCCGTTCTGCCCCTCGGTACGGCGGACCGCCGCGATCGGCGCCGTGCCCTGCTCGACCCGTACGTCCACGAGCGAGGGGTCCTGCGTGATCGTCGGGTAGGCGCGCGCCGACTGCCCGCCCTGGGTGACCTCGGTGAGACCGCCCGCCGCCTGGGGCTTCTCCCCGGACAGGAGGGTGGCGCCGAACCTCGTCTCCGCTTCGCCGGGGGCCATCACCACGAGCGTCGACTGCCCCACATCTCCGGTGCCCGCCAGCAACGCGCGATCGGCAGGCGCCGTGACCCCAACGACACTGCGGATCCCAACGTCGCTCGAGATCCCCAGCGAGGCCACGGCCACCCTCCCCGTCCGGGCCAGCACTTCCGCGGCGGCCGCGGGCTCATCGAGCGACACGCGGGTCAGACGAAGGATCATGCTCCGATGCGGGGGGACGCGGATGTTCGTGAACGACGAGTCGCGGATCGGCGCCGGTCGCTCGGAGAAGACCGCGACGTCGATCACGGCGTCGACGTCGAAGGGATTCATGACGACCACGTCGGCGTCCTGGCCCCGCTGCGTGCTGCCATCGGGAGCGAGCCATCGGACCCCGGGCTCGGATGCACACGGCTCGGCCGCCACGCCGCTCTGCTCCCCGCCCGCGTCCGTCACCCAACCCGCGGCCACCCATCCCCCGAAATACTCGAGGAAGGAGGAGGCGGCGGCGTCGCCCGACGGGACCGGGATCCGAAGTGCGGTGCCCGGATCCACGCTGTACGACTGAGGACTGCCGGGATGCCTCTGCGCGAGCGGCGTCACGCGCACCTGCACGGCGGCCTCGCCCGGGTTGGCCACGTACAGGGCGGTCTCCCAGCCCGGGCCTCCGCCGTGGGGACAGAACCACGCTCCGCTGGATGCCGCCTGCTGCGGCAGCGCGGCTCGAGGCCTGGGCTCGGCGCGGTCGAGCGCGAGCCCCGCCCCAACGACGATCGACAGGAGCGCGAGCGCCAAACCCGATCGACCGCCAGCCCTCATCGCGAAGACCCCGGCTTGCGCGTGATCCACAGGGCCGCCATCCACAGGATCGCCAGCGCCCACACCACCGACGTGCGCCGCCACTGGTCGGCGTACCGCACGTGCACCTCGCCGGGCGGCATCGCCACACGCGTCGCCCATCCGAAGGATGTGGCGACGTCCAAGGGGACGCCCGCGGCGTCGGTGGCCCGGTACCCAGAGAGTCGCTCGGAGGCCAGGAGCAGGGTCCCGGGCGACGTACTGGTGGCGTCCCATCCGCCCGGCACGACGGTCGCCGGCATCGCGGTGCTGTCATCCAACCGCTGGATGGCCACCGCCGAGGAGCTCGCGGCGAGCGAGGCGGTCTCGGCGTCAGAGGTCACCGCCGCCGGTGGGAGCGCATGCGTGTTGCGGAAGATCACCAAGCCGTCGGTGGGGATCACGTCGAGATCGATCTGCGCGGCCAGATCGGCAACCACGCCCGCCGGCAGGTCTCCCTCGCGCGCCACCACGAACCGCACGCCGAGCGGACCCAGCAGGGCCCCCGCGTACCGTGTCTCGCCGGACAGCAGCCGCGCCAGGGCGTCCTCCAGATAGACGACTCCCGGGCCGGTGAGCGACCGTCCCGTGTCGAGGATCGTGATGCCGCTTCGATCGGTGAGATTGAAGCGCACGGAATCCGGGCCGGCCTCGAAGATCCCCACGGGGTCACCACCCGGGGCGGGAAAGGCGAGACCCTGGTCATCCCCGAGCCACAGCACGCGGAAGTCGCCCTCCGTGCGATTGGCCACGACCGCCCAGGCCGCGGGGATCGCCTCCGGTCCGCCCCACGCCCAGCCCCCCACCATGGAGGCGGCGGCCTGCACCGTCACGCCGACGGCGAGGACCATGGTGAGACCCGCCGCGCCGAACTGGCGCCAGCCGAAGGACTCCCTGCCGACCCCCCCGGCCAACGAGGCCAGGCCGTACCCCGCGAGCATGGCCTCGGAGACCGCCGCGAGTCCCAGGTACGCGACGGGGTTCGACAGGGGCACCGGCAGGTACCCGGCCGCCGAGGCCCACGCCAGTCCAAGCCCGGCGAGGGCGGCGAGCGCTGCGCGGAGGGCACGGCCACGGAGCTCGTCCGAGGCGAGGCTGAGACCGAGCAGGGCGGCCACCGGGAGGAACCACGCGACGACGCCGGTCCCCGGACCCGGGCCCAGCGCCAGCCGTCCGATCCGATGGACGTCCAGGGTTCCGATCCTGGACCCGAGCTCGGCGGCGTCGGCGGCGACGAGGGAGGGCAGGAGTGGGAGCACGAGCA
>JALYMB010000300.1 GCA_030773935.1 Actinomycetota bacterium
CCGCAGACCAGCGTGGCGATCGGCGGCGAGCAGGGCATCGTCGCGCAGATGTCGGTGGCCGGCCGCGCACGACAGGAGGCCGCCGCCCCCGCCCTCCAGCAGCTTCTGCGCTGGAGTGGCACCGACCTCCATCAGGCGGGCGGTGTCGCCGTCGGCATCGGTCCCGGCCTGTTCACGGGCTTGCGCGTGGGGGTGGAGACCGCGAAGACCCTCGCGCAGGTCCTGGCGGTCCCGATCGTGGGTCTCACGAGCCTCGACGTCCTGGCCTTCGCGGTCAGGCACACGCCCCGGCGGATCTGTGCGGTGATCGACGCCCGCCGCGGAGAGGTGTTCTGGTCGCTGTACCAGCCGGTGCCGGGCGGGGTCGTCCGGGAGACCGAACACGCCGTGGCCCGGCCCGACCACCTGATCGCCGAGCTATCCGCGGTACCTGGGGACGTGCTGGTCGTGGGAGACGGTGCCATCCTGTATCGACATGAGATCGAACGGGAACTGGGCGGGAGGGTGGAGTTCGCCTCGGCCACGCATGCGCACCCGCAGGCGGCCTCCCTGGTGGAGCTCGCCGCGCCCAGGCTCCTGCGCGAGGAGCACGACCGGCTCTTCGACGTCGTCCCGGTGTACCTGAGGAAGTCGGATGCGGAGATCGCTTGGGATCAGCGAGCCCGAGGCGCCACGCCTTGAGGTGACGCGGATGCGCCGCCGGCATCTGCGCGGCGTGATGGCGATCGAGCGCCAGGTGTATCCGCGCCCCTGGAGTCCGAACCTGTTCACGGCTGAGATGAGCGAGACGGGGAACCGCTGTTACCTCGTGGCCCGGATCGACCGAGCCGTGGTCGGGTACGCCGGCATGATCTGCTACGGCGACGAGGCTCACGTCACGAACGTCGCGGTGGATCCCCTCCATCACCGCCGCAAGATCGCGACGCGCATGTTCCACGACCTCATGGTGAGCGCGATCCAGATGGGCGCCGAGGCGGTCTCGCTGGAGGTTCGCGTCTCGAACTGGGGGGCTCAGCGCCTCTACAGCCGGTACGGCTTCCGCCCGGTGGGCGTCCGCAAGAACTACTACCAGGAGCTCCGGGAGGACGCGTTGATCATGTGGGCCGACGAGGTGCGCACGCCGGCGTACGCCGAGCGCCTGGAGCGGATCGCCGCCGAGCTGCCGGAGGGCGTGCGCCCCTGAGGGGGGCGCTGCTCGCATGTTGACCCTCGGCATCGAGACCTCCTGCGACGAGACCGCCGTGGCGGTGCTGGCCGACCGCTTCACGGTGCGCTCGAACCTGATCGCGTCCCAGGAGCATCTGCACGAGCGCTTCGGCGGTGTCGTGCCCGAGGTGGCCGCGCGCGTCCACGTCGAGGCGCTGAACCCGCTGCTGGAGCAGGCGTTGTCGGAGGCCGATGTGGGTTTCGGCGACCTGGACGCGGTGGCGTGCACGGTGGGGCCGGGGCTGGTGGGTGCGCTGCTGGTCGGCATGGCGGCTGCCAAGACCGTGGCGCTCGCGACCGGCGCCACCTTCGTGGGCGTCAACCACCTGGAGGGTCACATCTGGGCCAACTTCCTCTCGCACGGCGAGCCCGAGCCGCCGTACGTCTGCCTGGTGGTCTCCGGCGGTCACACGATGCTGGTGCTCATGCCGGAGGTCCACCGGTACGAGCTGCTGGGGCAGACCCTCGACGACGCCGCCGGCGAGGCCTTCGACAAGGTTGCGCGGCTCCTGGGCCTGGGGTTCCCCGGCGGTCCGGCGCTGGACACCCTGGCGAGGGAGGGGGACCCCGCGGCCGTGCGGTTCCCCCGGCCCATGGCCGACTCGGGCGACCTCGACTTCTCCATGAGCGGGTTGAAGACCGCGGTCCTGCGGTACGTGAAACAGGAGCAGGCGGCCGGCCGCGCGGTCCACGCCGCGGACCTGGCGGCGAGCTTCCAGGAGGCGATCGTGGACGTGCAGGTGGCCAAGACGATCCGGGCGGCGACGGAGCGAGGGATCGGCACGGTGTTGCTCGGGGGCGGGGTGGTGGCCAACTCCCGCCTGCGCGAACGCATGCTGGCCGACGGTGAGGCCGCGGGCTTGACGATCCTGTACCCCCGGCTCGACCTCTGCACGGACAACGCGGCCATGATCGCGTGCGTGGGTGCCGCCAGAGCCGTTCGCGGCGAGGCGACCTCGCTCGACATCGGGGCCGATCCGAATCTAAGGTTGACGATGTGACGACCGTCCTGGTGACCGGGGGCGCCGGGTTCATCGGCTCGCATCTTGCGGACCGCCTCCTCGCGGAGGGCCACCGCGTGATCAGCGTGGACGACCTGACCACGGGCCACATCGCCAACCTCTCCGAGGCGCGCGGCTACGGCAAGGAGTTCACGTTCTTCAACATGGACGTGCGCGCGGAGGGACTGCTCCCCCTGTTCGAGCGGCACCGGCCGGAGGTGGTGTTCCACCTGGCGGCGCAGGCCGGCGTGCGTCCCTCCCTGAACGATCCCGGCAGGGACGCCAGCGTCAACATCATGGGCACGATGAACGTGCTGGACTGCGCGGTTCACACGGGCGTGAAGAAGGTCGTGTACGCGGCCAGCGGCGGAACGATCTACGGCGAGCCCAAGCGCATCCCGGTGAAGGAGTCCGCCGCGCAGGGGTCGCATCCCTCCAGCCCGTACGGCATCTCCAAGAAGGTGGTCGTGGACTACCTGGGCTACTACCAGCGCTACCGGGGCCTGGATTACACGGCGCTGGCGCTCGGCAACGTCTACGGCCCGCGCCAGGACCCCCGCGGCGAGGCCGGCGTGGTCGCGATCTTCGCGTCGAAGATGCTGACCGGTGAGGCATGCACGATCTTCGGCGACGGGAACCAGACGCGCGACTACGTCTTCATCGACGACGTCGTGCACAGCTTCGTGCGGGCCATCGAGCGTGGCTCCGGCAAGCTGGTCAACATCGGCACGGGTCTGGAGACCAGCGTGAACGGGCTGTACAAGCAGCTGGCCGAGACGATCGGCTACACCGGCGAGCCGGCGACCGGACCGCTCCCGCCCGGCGAGCTGCGGCGGATCGCCCTGGACATCTCGCTCGCGCCCAGCGCGATCGGCTGGAAGCCCTGGACGCACCTGGAAGACGGGCTGGGCGAGACCGTCGCGTACCTGAAGGGCGTGTGACGGTTCCCTCGACCCGAAGCTGGGCAGACGCCGCCACGGTGCCGTTCTGGCTGGACCGCGACGACGCGCCCGAGCCCACCGAGCCGCTCGCCGGCGACGCCCAGGCCGACCTCGCGATCGTCGGGGGCGGCTACACCGGCCTGTGGGCGGCGATCCAGGCCAAGGAGCTGGACCCCGGAAGGGACGTCCTGCTTCTGGAGCAGGACACGGTCGCGTTCGGGGCCAGCGGCCGCAACGGTGGTTTCTGCGACAGCTCGCTCACGCACGGTCTGCGCAACGGCGTCGCGCGCTTTCCCGAGGAGATCCAGAAGATCGAGCAGCTCGCCGCCGAGAACTTCGTCGGCATCTACGACACGATCCACCGGCACGAGATCGACTGCGACTGGACGCCCACCGGCACGATGGCCGTGGCGGTCGAGCCCTATCAGGTGGAGCAGCTGCGAAGGGCGGAGGAGCTGTACCGATCCTTCCGGCAGCCCGTCAGGTTCCTGAACGGCGAGGAGGCTCGGGCCGAAGTGGACTCGCCCACCTATCTCGCGGGTCTGTGGCGTCTGGACCGGGACGCCCTGGTGGATCCGGCCCGTCTGGCCTGGGGACTCCGCCGGGCGGCCCTGGAGCTGGGCGTGCGGATTCACGAGGGGACGCCGGCCACCGGCATGGAGCCCGAGGGCGACGGCGTTGCGCTGGCCACGCCCGGCGGCCGCGTGCACGCGGGGCGCGTGATCCTTGCCACGAACGCCTTCCCGCCGCTCGCGCGTTCGATCAGGCGGTACGTGATCCCCGTGTACGACTACGTGCTGATGACCGAGCCGCTCACGCCGGCGCAGATGAACGCGATCGGGTGGGGCAACCGGCAGGGCCTGGCCGACTCCGCGAACCGGTTCCACTACTACCGGCTCACCGCCGACGATCGGATCCTGTGGGGTGGCTACGACGCGATCTACCATTACGGAAACCGCGTCGCGCCCGAGCTGGAGGACCGGCCCGAGACCTTCGACCTGCTGGCCTCCAACTTCTTCCACACGTTCCCACAGCTGGAGGGGATCCGGTTCACGCACCGGTGGGCAGGCGCCATCGATACCTGCAGCCGGTTCTGCGTGATGTGGGGGACGGCGCTCGGCGGCCGGGCCTCGTACGCGGTCGGGTACACAGGCCTGGGGGTCGGCTCGGCTCGGTTCGGCGCCCGGGTGGCGCTGGACCTGATCGGCGGAGTGGAGACCGATCTCACGAAGCTCCGGTTCGTCCGGTCGAAGCCGACGCCGTTCCCGCCGGAGCCCATCCGGTACGCGGGCATCCAGCTCACGCGTCGCGCGATCGCACGCGCCGACGCCCGCGAGGGACGGCGTGGCGTGTGGCTGAAGCTGATCGACGCCATGGGACTGGGCTTCGACAGCTGAAGCTCATTCGTCTCGGCCCGACGGTAGGCTTTGCTCCTCATGGGTCCGGCCGAGGGGTGCCGCTGACATCGTGGAGGTCGACGCGACAGGGCTCCGTCGAGCGCGGGCGCGAGCCCAGCGGCTGAGCGG
>JALYMB010000301.1 GCA_030773935.1 Actinomycetota bacterium
TACTGGTTGCGCGCCTCCCAGGTGAAGGCGTGGGAGCCGGTGGTCAGGGCGGACGCCCCGCCGTTGGCAGCGGCGTTGTCCTGGAGCGTCAGCGTGAATCGGTACACCACGGTGTCGTTCTGGTTCCACTGGGTCTGCGCGCCGGGGAAGGCCGCGATCCCGTTGGCGTAGGAGTTCTTCGCGGTGGTGAAGTTCGCCAGGGTGTTCGAGAAGATGTTGGACTCGACGGTGAAGCCGGTGCAGCCGGGGAACGCGGTCGCCGGCATCGTGCCCTTGTCGATCGACAGGTCCACGTAGCTGCCGAGCGCGTTCACGGTGGAGTTGGTGTAGAGCTTCACGTCGGCGGCCAGCGATCCGGTGTAGGTGAGGCGGATACACTTCGTGGTCACGTCGCCGGGCCTCTGGCCTGTGACGTTGTACATGGCCGAGCCGGCGTCGTTGTCGGCGATGTAGACGGTGCCGGCCGCGAAGGTGTTGCCCGTGTTGTCGGTGGTGGACGAGAACGCGGAGAACGTTCCCACGCCTGCGAGTGTGCCCACCACGCCCAGCACCAGCAGCGTGACGAGCGTCTTGCGCGTCTTGCTCATCTGCGATCCTCCCTCAGGTCCGCGGGGGTCTTGAGCCCACCGTCGTCTAAGGGAGGTGTCGACCCGATCGTTGCGTTTCCTCATTCCCGCGGGGCGGTAATTGCGACTACCGGCCATGCGGTAGTGGGAGCGGGTCGGTCGGTCGGACGGACGTACCCGAGACCGGGTAGATCCGTGGACAAGCCGGAGACCCGAGTCCGGGAGGGGTGGACTCGGGTCTCCTGCGACAGGCGGCGGCGAACGCCGCCGCTTCTCTGTCGGGCTCAGAGAGATTGTCGGCCGGGGAGGCGAGCGGATGCATACCCATCGTCGGGTAAAGACCGCTCGGTGGCGGCGCGCGGCGCGCGGCGCGCGGCCCGCTCAGACGGTGATGGCGCCGTGCTTGACGGCGAAGGCCACGGCCTCGAGTTTCGAATGCACCCGCAGCTTGCCCAGGATGTTGCGGACGTGAGTCTGCACCGTCTGAGGGCTGATGAACAGCTTGCCGGCGATGTCGTCGTTTCGCAGCCCCTCGGCGAGCAGCTGCAGGATCTCCCGCTCCCGGTCGGTGAGGTCGTTCAGCAGGGCGTTCGCACTGCTGCGGGCCTCGCGCTCGATCGCGACCTGGTGCAGCAGGCGCGTGAGGATCGTGGGGTCGATCAGGACCTCGCCGTCGGCGGCGGCCTTCGCGGCGGCCAGGACCTCGTCCGCGGCCTCCTCCTTACCCAGGAAGCCCGAGGCGCCGGCCTCGACGGCCTCCACCAGCAACCGCTCGTCGTCGTGGGCGGTCATGATCACGACCTTCGTGGCGGGGGAGACCTCCTTGATCCTGCGGGTGGCCTCGATCCCGTTCATGCCGCCCTTGAACATGATGTCCATCAGGACGACGTCGGGGAGCTGCTCCGCCGCCAGGGCGATCGCCGACTCCGCGTCGTGGACGGGCGGTCCGACGAGCAGGAGGTCGGGGTCACGTTCCACAACCATCGCCAGCGCATCGGTGAGGATCTTGTGGTCGTCGCAGATCAGCAGCGAAACCTTGCGGTCGGCGGTCACCCGTTGCCCTCCATCGGGAGACAGATGCGAAGCATCGTACCCTCCTGGGGGTGCCCTTCGATGGATATGGTGCCGCCGTGCGCCAGGACGTGGGCGCGGCAGATGAACAGCCCCAGGCCGGAGCCCGGGACCTCCTCGTACCCCCTCGGCCGGAGGTGGGCGAACCGCTCGAAGGCCCGCTCGCGGTCCTCGGCCGCGATCCCGGGCCCGCGATCCAGGACCTCGATGACGGCCAGGCCGCCCTCCCTCCGTGCACGCACCACGATGGGCTCGCCGGCCGGGGAGAAATTGGCCGCGTTCTCCACGATCTGGGTGACCGTCTGCGTGATGCGCAGTCGATCCAGGGGCACGACCACGTCGGGCTCCGCCTCCACGCTGAGCGGGTGGCCGTCGTGGCCGGCTCTGTCGGCCCCATCGGCCACCACCACGGCCAGGTTCTCCGGACGGACGTCGTAGGTGATCGTCCCGGCGTCGACCTTCAGCGCGGTCGAGGTCTCGTCCACGATGTGCAGCAGCCGCCGCGACTCCTGATCGATCAGCTCGAAGAACTCGGTCTTCTCCGCATCGCTCAGCGAGTCGGCGTGGCGAGCGCCGGTGGTGGCGAGGCCCTTCACGGTGGTGACGGGGCCGCGCAGCTCGTGCGCGATCATCGAGGCGATCTCCGCGCGGCCTTCGGTGATCGCAGCGGCGCGATCGGTGGCTCGTCGCATCCGCGTTGCCTCCACGCGCCCGGAAACCAGCTCGGCCTGCAGTGCTGCGGCGACGACCAGCAACGACAGGAGTTCGGCCGGCGTCGCCCACCCGTACGCCGAGGTCGGCCAGGCCGCTGACCCGAGCAGCACGCCGATCGACAGCGCACCGGCCACCGCGAACCAGGTCGCCCTCGGGTCGGAGTTCCGGACTGCCTGCCGCAGTGTCGCCGCGGCCCAGGCGGCCGCCGCGATCGCGGTGGGGATCCACCACCGTCCGCCGGGCCAGAACCTCGGCTCCCCCCACTCGTGCGGCGCGCGCAGGTCGAGGGAGTAGCCGGGGAAGTTCGCGTCGGACTGGACGAACGCGAGCAGCCCGACCGCGATCGAGCCGGCGACGGCCGCCGCCACGACCGTTGCCGGA
>JALYMB010000302.1 GCA_030773935.1 Actinomycetota bacterium
CGCACAGGCAGCGCTCTCGTTCCAGATGTCGGGCTCGGAGACGAGCGACTGAGCATCGGTGTCGGCGATCAACGCCTTCACGTACGGCTGTGGCCGGCCGGGACCTGAGTTCGCCGTCCAGAGGAAGCCGACCTCGTTTCCCACGACCCAGCCGCCCGTGATCCGGGGGTCGACCCGACCCAACCACTCCGCCCCGCCCGGCCCCGGTGACGAGTACGGGGTCTGACCGCTCCAGTCACTGGCCGAGACCTCGAACGACGAGATCGTGGCGTTCGATTGGTCCGGCCACCGGAAGATACGAACAGGGTTCTGGCCATTGTGGCTGGCGAAGTACATGTCCGAGGTCGCCCCGCGGGTCAACCGTAGGGATCCGTGCGTGGTGACGGGGAGGAACTCGTACTCGAGATCCCCGCTGACCAGGCCGTCGAGTGGCAGCCTGAAGACAACTGCCCCGAGCCAATTCGCCGGCGAGGCGGTGTCGAAGACGTTGAACGTGACATAGAGGCTGTCGTCGCTCGTCGCCGCATCCGGATAGTCGAACCAGGCGTTCGTCTCCCAGGCCGCATCGATGAGGCCGGGGCTGAAGTCCCAGAAGGTCCACGAGTCGGGCACGCCCGAGGCCGAGATCGCCAGCCGGAACACGTTCGAACCCCCCTGTTGGATGTACTGCAGGATCCAGATCCACAGGTTCCGGCTCGGCTCGTGCAAGACGATCTGGTCGCAGCAGAACCCCCCCGGCTCCTCGGGGAACGTGGTGAACGGGTCGACCAGCGACCAGGTCGTCCCGCCATCGGCGGAACGACTCGCGAACCAGTTCCCCGTGACGAACAACTCGTCGACAAGGGCGGCGGCGGTCGGCTCGTTGATGGATCCCGTCTGGACGCCGGTCGCAGTGTCGTCCAAGCCGATGTTGCTGACGAGATTAACCTGAGTCATTTCGGCACCCCCGATCTAGTCACGACCCGGGCGATCACGGCGCAGGCGCGGGCGAGGTCGCAGGCACCGCAGGCGGCGGAGTAGCGGCCTCCGGGCGGTCTCGATCGGGCTCCTCCTTCATCGGACCCATCGGCTTTCGGGGCCCGCGCTTCTCCCGATCGCGCCGGTCGAGCTCCTCCCGTGTTAGCCCATCCGCGGCATCCGCAGCGGTCACACCCCGAATGTGTTTCTTTGGGGCACCGGCCTTGGCCTTCCTTGGTTTGTCCGGATGGTCGGACATGGCGTCCTCCTTCGGATCGAACGGACGGTCGACCACTTTCGGCCGCATCCAGACCCACAACGCAGCCGTGCTCACCGCAGCGCCCGGCCAAGACCTAGACTGGAAGCTAGAAGGCTAGCACTGGTACTTCGGCGGTGCATCGGCCAAGCGGCCGACCCGATGGAAGAACGTTCCCATCGCGGTCCAGCCGAAATCCCAACGGGTCCCGATCGTGAGTTTGACCCGGGCAGCTGATGCGCATACGTTCCTCCGAAGAGCAGTTTCGGAGCGCATAACGCGGATGAATTGATGCCGCGTTCGGACGTGCGATACGAAGCGAGGTGTGGAATTGAGAACCAACCCGAGGTCGTGGTTCTGGGTCGAGGCAGGACTTGCCGCCTTGAGCGGCTGCTTGTTCGTCGTCACCGTCGTTTGGCGGGATTGGGTGGAACTCATCTTCAAGGTCGAGCCCGACAATGGGAACGGCTCGCTCGAGTGGACGATCGTGCTGTCTTTGGCCGTGATGACCGTCGTGCTCGGCCTCCTCGCCCGCCGCGAGTGGCATCGTTGTGCGATCGCCTGAATGCGGTCTGTCGTGCTCGTCCACGAGCGCCGCGGCCGACTACCAGCAGGCGGCTTTTCGGCCATCCCGCTCGCTCTCGCCTCGGCCGACTCGAGGATCGCCTCCCGGCATGCCGGCTCCCCGGCACTCTCGCGGCCGTGCCAAACAGCGTCCGTGGCGCCGGCAAACCTTCGAGCAGGCTTGTTCCCTGGGCGCGCGCGGGAAGACACCGCGCTGCAGGGCTGGGCGCGCAAGAGTAGGGTCGATCCAGTTTCCTAGGCGTGTTCCTTGGTAGCTGCGATCGGACCGGAGCGAGATCGGGACTTGCGCGTACTCGACCGGCCGGCGGTTGGAGTCTCAAATGTCGGACCTTGAGTCGTCGGTACTTGCTGCGGTACTCGGCTTCGCCCGTTCTCGCCTCGACCAACTGCTGAAGAAGCTCGCAACGGACGCGGAGACGCTCCTGATCAGCGTGCTGCCGGACGCCACAACGGCCGAGCGTGCCTTGGCTGCGGGGACGACTGCCACAGCCCATCTCGTGACCGCACGAGGACACCTGGATCAACTCACCACCGATCTCGCCGCCGAACCCAACAGCTTGGGGGAGGTGCAGACCGCGTTCGCCGAGTTTGCGGCGGCTCTCGGTGAGATCGATGCCGCGCTGCGCGCCATCAATGCGGGGGTGCCGGGGTTCCCACCCGCCGAGCAGGCCGTTCTGACCGTCGTCAGGAAAGCGGTGTCGAGCGGCGGCGCCGGCGTGAGCGGTCTCCTGTCGCAGCTCGGACTGGGTGCCTTGGGATCGATCAGCCAGGGCCTCAGCGCGAGCGGCACAACCATCTCCCTCCAGCTCGCCAACCCGGCTCCTCGGTCGATCGGTGGCGCCGCCCAGGGCCTGACGGTCTCCGGGACGACGCTGAAGGCAAACGTCGACTACGGAACCCAAGCAGCCCTCGGACTCACGCTCGCGACCGATCTCGCCGTCGGGCTGGCCGCCGATGGCTTCGTCGAGGAGCTCTTAGGCGGTGACGCCAGCGCCACAACCAACCTGAAGATCTCGATCGACACGTCACACGGCCTGCGCTTCCAGTCCGGAACCAAGATGCGCGCCGATCTGCCCGGAAGCCTCGCGGTTCCGGGGATCCAGCTGCGCGGGCTCGGGGTCGAGATCCCGGCCCATCGGCCGTTCTCGTTGATGCTGACCGGCACGATCGCTGGCTCGCTCGGCCCAATCTCGGCGATCGTCCAGGGCGCTGGAATCGCGTTGTCCATCGATCCAGCGCAGATCGGCAGCGGGGCCGCGCCTGTGAGTCTCACGCTGGAGGCACCCACGGGAGTTGGACTCTCGGTGGATGCCGGCGTGATCCATGGCGGCGGATTCCTCACGCAGAGGAACGGCGAGTACGGCGGCGCGCTCGACCTCTCGCTCGGCCCGATCGACATCACGGCGACGGGCCTGCTCGGCACCGATCCCTTCTCGCTGGTCCTGGTCCTGTCGGTGAGGTTCACCCCGGCGATCCAGCTCTCGTTCGGCTTCACGCTCAACGCGGTCGGCGGTCTGCTCGCCCTCGAACGCACCGTGTCGACGGACGCCTTGCGCGCGGGTATCCACGACCACACGGCCGACACAATGCTGTTCCCGAAGGACCCCGTGGCTGCAGCGCCGACGATCCTCGAACTGCTCCGAGGGATGTTCCCGACACAGGCAGGCGGCTTCGTCGCCGGTCCGCTCCTGGAGCTCGGGTGGGGTGCGCCGATCTCCTTCGTCACCGCTCGGATCGGCGTCGTCATCGCGCTCCCCGACCCGAAGGTGCTCCTCATCGGCTCCCTCCGCGTGGCTCTGCCCGCTCCGGAGGCACCCATCGTGGACATCCGCGCCGATCTCTACGGTGAGATCACCCCCGATCACCTGCTCTTCCTCGTGAGCCTGAGCGGCTCAAAGGTCGCAGGGTTCAGCATCGCCGGGGATTTCGGCGTCTTGATCGCGTGGGGCGACGATCCGAACCTCGCCTTCTCGGCCGGCGGGTTCCACCCCCACTATTCGCCGCCGGGCGAGCTGGCGGGTATGCGGCGGGTCAGCGTCGACATCTCACCGCCATCGTTCCTCACCCTTCGAGCCGATGCTTACCTCGCGCTCACATCCAACTCGTTCCAGCTCGGCGCGCGCGTCGAACTGCACGCTGAGGTCGCGGGCGTCGACGCGGAGGGGCACCTGCAGTTCGACGCGCTCGTGCTGTGGGCCCCAACCTTCCACTTCGAGATCGAGCTCACCGCGGGCGTCTCCCTCTACGCGTTCGGTGAGAGCTTCGCGACCGTCGACCTGCACCTTCGACTCGAGGGCCCCGGCCCGTGGGTCGCGCAGGGGTCGGCCAGCGTGTCGGTCCTGTTCTTCGACGTCGATCTAGACATCCCGCGGATCAGCTGGGGCGAGGGTGAGAACCAGCCCCGCACGCCGGTGCATCCCCAGAAGATGGTGCGGGATGAGCTGTCCAAACCCGCGGCGTGGGAAGCTCGGCTCCCGGCGGACGCCGACGCGCTGGTGAGACTGATCCCGGTCGTCGACGCCGGTGCAACGGTCGTTCATCCGCTCGGTGCGCTCGAGGCGCGTCAGCGCATCGTGCCGCTGGAGACCGTGATCGAGCGCATCGGCGCGAATCCCGTTGAAGTCCCCCGGGTCAACCTCGGCCCCCCCCTCGTCGGCGGCCAAGGGGCCAAGGCAGTCTCGGCGGTGACCGACCTGTTCGCGCCCGGCGAGTTCCTCACGCTCACGGACGATCAGAAGCTCTCCCGCCCCGCTTTCGAGCCGTTCCCGTCGGGCATCGTCATCGCAGCGGAGACAGCCTTGTACGGAACGCCGTCGTCGGTTCCCTATCAGTGGTTCACGATCTGCCCGCCGAGCCCGACTCGGACGAGGGGCCCGCTGATCTCACTCATCGCGATCCATGCGGCGCTGCTCGCGACCGGCCCCGCCGGAAAGGCAGTCGCGATCGCGGGCAATCCCTACGCGGTGGAGGCGGAGCCGGTCGCACTCGCGGACGCGGGGGCCGCGAAGGTGCGAACCGTCCGAGATCTGTCACCGGTGCCCGGAGTCACGGATGGCCCGATGACCACCGTGGCGGCGGCGCACCTCGTGGCCCAGCTCGGCGAGATGGCGCAGTGGGTCGGCGCGGGGATCGGCGCATGAGCCCCTCGCTCTCGGACCTCGCGAACTTCGTTCAGAACGCCTACTTGATCGCGCCGTCCACGGCGTTCAACCCGGAGAACATCGTCATCGACTCCTTCACGTTCCTGCCATGGGTGCAAAGCGGGGTCGGGGCCGTCGTGAAGGCCCCTGCGGGCGGGATCCGCGCGAACGTCGACGTCGCGCTGCCGGTGCAATCCGACGGGGTCGCCGAGCTGACCGCGACGGCGTCCGTGCAGGTTCGAGGACCCGGCGACGTGCTCGGGCTCGACGAACGACAGATCATCCGGCGCTACCCCGAGCCCGAGACGACGAACGCGGAGGACACGTTCCTCGCACAAATCGAGTTCGATCGGCCCGTCCTGCCTTGGCTCTTCAGCCCCGCCGAGCCGAGCGGCAACCTGCTGACTCCGTGGATCGCGCTCGTCGTCCTCGCCGAGGGCCGTTACGAGTGGCGACAGGGCACCGACGGCCGTCCGGATCAGGTCGTGGCCTTCCGCAGCGAGCTCCAGCCCACGGACGATCTCGCGATGTGGGCACATGCCCAGCTCGTGGGGCCGGCCAACACCGGGCCGTCGGTGGACGATCGCCTCACGAGTGCGTACGGGCCGGTGAACCTGTCCAGACTGGTCTGCCCCCGCCGCCTGGAGTCAGACACCCGCTATCGGGCGTGCGTTGTGCCCACGTACGACGCCGGCGTCAAGGTCGCGCTGGGCTGCGAGGCGCCGGGGACGCTCGCCCCGGCATGGAGGCGCGAACCCGACGGCAGCGATGCCGAAACCACGATCACGCTGCCCGTGTTCGCGTGGTGGCGCTTCGGGATCGGCCCGGACGGCGACTTCGGATCGCTGGCGAACAAGCTGATCGGCGTGCCGGCCCCCTGGCAGGTGGGCCGGCGCCTGACCGAGGTCGGGAAGCCCGCCGGCGGCCTCCCCCCGCTTGGGCCGGCGGATCCTGGACGGCTGCAGACCATCCGTGGGCCGCTGTACAGCCCGAACGATCCGGACCCGGACAGCGCCGACCCGGTCGAGGTGGACGCCGCGCGAGCCGAGGACGCCGAGTGGCCGACGAGCGAGACCGAGGCGCTGCGGACGCTGCTCAACCGGCCGGCCGACCTCGCGGCGAAGCCCGCGGATCCCGCTGACCCGCCGCCCCGGCCCATCGTCGGGCCCGAGATCTATGCCCGCTACCACGCGACCGCATCACGCGTGGAGGCCCCGCGCGACGACGACTGGTTCGGCCAGCTCAACCTGCTCCCCAAGCACCGCGTGGCGGCCGGACTCGGCACACGCGTGGTGCAGAAGGACCAGGAGCAGCTCATGCAGTCGGCGTGGGCGCAGGTCGGCGCGATCGACGAGACGAATCGACAGCTCCGGCGCGCGCAGTTGGCCCGCTTTGTCGCCACCGGGTGGCATGACCGACACTTCGCGACGCTGTCGTTCGGCGACCTGCTGGCGGCCACGAGACGGGTGCAATCGAGGATCCTCGGCGAGGCCGACCTGACCGTGGCCGCCGACGTCGCAGACTCCCATCTCGCGCAGGCGGCTATCGGGTCGGCGTTCAGGCGCGTGACCCGGCCGCTCGGTGGCATCGCCCGATTCGTGGCGGGCGACCGCCCCGGGCACACTCGGCTCGTGGCCGAGGGCGACATCGCCCGCGACATGCAGCGGCCGTACCGAGAGCTCGATGGCGTGAACGGGGTTTCGCCGGCCGCCGCCGCAGCCGTCGATCCAGACCGCGTTGCGCCCGGGCTCGGCCTCGAGCCCGACCTGGTCGCCGACACGCTCGTCGGTCTCGGCGCCGCGCTCGCCGAACAGCCCGCCGTCTACGACGTCTTCAGGCCCGACCGGCTGGCCGGCGCCATGCCCGACCCGTCGTCGCTGGCGGTCTTCGCGGGGAAAAAGCTGCTGGAACACATCCGAGCCACGAGCCCGGAGAACCCTCGCGACGAGCCCGCTCGTGCCGTGGCCCTGGCCAACCTGGCGTTCTCGTTGCAGCAGTCCGTTCCCGAGCTCTCCGATGCCGCGTTCCTGATAGTCCAGGAGTTGCTCCACGACATCGATGTGGGCGAGCCGGAAGCGCAGTCCGGCGTCGAGCGGATCTTCGCGGCCGCCGCGGAGCCCGACCCGTCCGTCGTCCAGGGCGGCTTCGGTCTCATTGCCGGCGACCTCGTCGATCCACTGTGGCCGAGCACCCCCGTTCGTCCCTCCCCGTCCGCAACCCCGTGGATGCTGCTCGAACGGATCCGTCCTGCCATCACCGTGACCGCCCGGATCCTGGATCGGCTGGGCGGCCAGCTCCCGTCCTGGCTCCCCATCGACTGGTTCGACGACTTGGCCGTCTCGCCGATCATGGCGGCGCCGGTCTTCACCCGGCCGATGTACGAGGCCCTCGATTCGTACTCGCGCGAGTGGTTGCTTCCGGGCCTCTCGGCGTTCGCGAAGCCCGACATCGTGACCGTGCTGAACAGCAACGCCGCCTTCCTCGAGGCCTTCCTTGCCGGGCTCTCGCACGAGATGGGGCGCGAGCTTCTGTGGCGCGGCTATCCGACCGACCAACGCGGCACGTACTTCCGCCGGTTCTGGGATCGCAACAGGGACGAGCTGGCTCAGGACCTCCATCGCTTCACCCCCACGCCCCTGGATACCCATGTCATCGCCCAGTTGAACGACCGGGTCGTGCTCCTCGTTCGCGGGGAGCTGATCCGCCGGTACCCCGATGCCCTGGTCATGGCGATGTACGCGGGCGATCAGGATGCCGCGGGCGTCCCCGTCTTCGAGGACCCGGCGAAGAGCCCTCCAGGGCACAAGGCGATCGCGCCTATCCAGTTCCACGGTCATCTGGAACCCGACATCGTCCTCGTCGGATTCGATCTCACCGTGACCGAGATCGCGGCCGGGGCGGTTGGAGCCAAGGGCTGGTGGTTCGTCATCGCCGAGCATCCGACGGCGCCGCGGTTCGGGCTGGCCGAGCAGAGCATCGGGGCTGGGGTCTCCCGCGATGAGCTCGGCTGGGACGCGCTCGAGACGCGGCTCGGCCCGAAGCCGGGATCGGGATTCCTCGACTCACGAACACACCGGACCGTGTTCGACACCGACCCCCCCGGCCCGGGGCAGGCCGTGTTCGGGGCTGACGCGGCAAGCACGGCGCACGTGCTGCTGCGGGATCCCATACGCGCGGCCTTCGAGGCGATCGCCCTGCTCGCCCCCATAAGAGCGCTGCCATGAGCCCGTCACCCGAGGAACTGCGCACGCAAGCGAAGCAGCTCTTCGAGCAGCGCTCCGAGACGATCGGCACGGCAGCCGAACTCGCCTCCGATGCGGCCGTCTCCCTCGCGTTCGCAAGACTCTACTCGGCGACGGCCGACTCCGTCGCCGAGTTCGAGGCATCGACAACGAACGCCGCCAGGCTGTACGCGGAGCGTCGCGAGGTGCTCGCCGGGATCGAGGACATCGATCGGGAGCTCGCCGGGCTCATCGCATCCCAGGATGGCGATCCGTGCGACCTCGAGCCGGACCCGCCCCTCCTGCTACTGCCGGTTCGCCTGGAAACGCGGTACGCGTCGGGCGGAGAAACGCTGCAGGTCCGCATCTATCCCGACGACGTCCACGTCGACCTGCTCGATCGCGGCCTCGACGACATCGAGCGTGACGCCGGCGTCGCCTACTGGACCTCGATCTGGGACGGCACCACGAATGAGAACGAGGCCTGGCAGGCCCTGGTCGCCGCGGCGGGGGCGAACCGCGCGGAATGGGTCGCGACCGCGCTGAGCCCTGACCTGGCCACGCGCCCGGATCCACCCGCACCCGGGGAGGTACCCACGGTGCCGGACACGCCGATACCGCGGCAGATGCCGCCGTTCGCTCGCTGCCTGCCAGATCGGTTCGTCGTCGTCGCGGTCCAAGGGTCGGAGGTCAGCCGCGCAACGGGCACACCGGTGCCGCCGGAGCTTGTCGTCGGCCTGCCCCCCACCGCCGACCCGAACCAGCTCGTCCAGCAGGGAGGTCGCGTGACGCTCGGCCCCGGCATGGAGTGGCTGATCGACCCCGATCGCGCCCGGGAGGTCGGCATGCTGGTCGATGTACCGCTCGCCGAGGCGGGTGCGCCGGTCGATCGCGTGTTCGCGTTCGGTGTCCGCGGCAGCCTCGATCCGGCGGATTCGGCGGACGAGCTCACCCGGTTGCTGCAGGCACACCGCTATTCCGTGGGCGCGGCGTTCGTCCCCCCCGGCACGCCGACGAACAACACGGAGACCGATCGAGCAGCCTGGACCCGTCGTCGAGATCCCCTCCCGCCCCCGACCGTGCCATCTTCGGCGATCGAGGGCGCGGACGGTGCCGTGGCGGCATCGGCGCTCGGCCTCGACCCGGACCTGTTCGCCCCCTGGCCAGGGGCCGACGGCCGGAATCAACCGCTAGCCGCCGCCGCGAGCACCGCGTTGTGGCAAGCCACCTGGGGTACGTTCATCGAACGCCTGCTCACGAAGAGCGGGCCAGGGCCGGCGATCCCCGACGACTTGCGCGAGGCCTGGCGCGACTGGTGGCAAGACTACGTTCGGGGCCGCGGGCCACTGCCGCTGCTGCGACTCGGCGATCAACCGTACGGCCTGCTGCCGGTCTCCCCCGTTCAGACGCGCTGGCGCCCGGACGGGAACGCCCCGATCGAGGCGCCGATGGTGGACCTGCTCCGCGGCGCCCGGAGGATCATCGCCGCCGGCGTCCTGGAGGTGGCTCGCGTCGACGGCGCGGGGCCG
The DNA here is from genome assembly GCA_030773935.1 of Actinomycetota bacterium. Taxonomy (GTDB): domain Bacteria; phylum Actinomycetota; class UBA4738; order UBA4738; family HRBIN12; genus JALYMB01. The sequence continues at coordinate 9,689 of JALYMB010000302.1, forward strand.
ATCGACGAGACCCTGCTCGAGATCCTCGGCAGCGCGCCGCACTTGCTCGGGCTCCGGGTGCGTTCGATCGGATCCGAGGCGCTGCTGTCCAGCCTCGAGCTGCTCTACGGCATCGACCTCGGGAGCACGAACCAAGGGGCGCAGGACGAGCTGACCCAAGCGATGTGGCTGCAACTCGGCGCGGGAGGCGTCGCCCTTCGTGGCACGATCGGCAAGACGACCAGGGCGCTCGGCCTTCCACTCGTCCTCGACGATGAGACAGCCGGGGACGAGCGGTTCTACGCCGCATTGCTCGCCGACACGGACCGCACGGTCAACTCCGTGCTGCAGGCGCTGTTGGAGATCTGCGCGATGCGGGAACAAGCCGCCGTCGACCAGGCCGTGCCCCCGCTCGAGTTCATGGGCCTCATCGTCGAGCTGGCCGGGCAGGTTGCGGAGGGCTTCACCGAGGAGCTGTCCGAGCTCATCGGCCAGACCCAAGCCGGCCGGCTCGACCCGGGCCGGTTGCGCGATGCCGCCGACCGCATCGCCGGGGAGTTCGGCGAGTCGGGACCGAGCGATCTCGCCGTCATGCAGCCGATCCTCGCGGGGCGCACGAGCCTGGCGGAGCTCGCTCTCTCTTTCGCTCTGCCGAGCAGCGTCCGAGGCACGCAGGCCATCAGGGCGCTGGGCGCCTGGTTCCGCGCGCAGGCACGACTGGCGGGGTTCCGGGACGCGGCCTCGGAGCTGGTGTCGGCGCCCATCGACGCCAGGCGGATCGCCGTGGCCGAGACGCTGGACTGCGCGAGCCACCGATACGACGCCTGGGTCACTTCGTTGCCCGCGCGGCGGCTCACGCAGATGCGCGCCGAAGCGCCACGAGGCGTGCTGCTCGGCGCCTACGGGTGGGTCGAGGGACTGGCGCCCGACGTCGCGACGACGCGACCGGGCGGGTACGTGCACACGCCGAGCGTGGCCCACGCTGCAACCGCGGGTGTCCTCCGCAGCGGCTACCTGACCCACAACCCGGACGAGTCCGGCTCGGCGGCCCTCGCCGTGGACCTGTCGAGCGCCCGGGTACGTCGGGCGCTGGAGCTCCTCGAGGGCGCGCGACAGGGCCAGCCGCTCGGCGCCCTGCTCGGCTACC
>JALYMB010000303.1 GCA_030773935.1 Actinomycetota bacterium
GTCCACCACCTCGTACACGAGGTGGTGGAGCCCCCTGGAACTGGTGGTACCGATGTACATGCCCGGCCGCTTGCGGACCGGTTCGAGTCCCTCCAAGACCTGGATGTTGCTGGAGTCGTATCCGTCCTGTTTCTTCGCCCTTGCCGTTGCCAAACGTCCTCCGATCGGGGCCGCACGAGACTCCTCGCAGGTGGCGGGGAGCCCGGCGCGGAGATGCCGCACGTGCTCCTGTGATTCTACCAATCGGGGGTGACGTTCGACCGATTTTCGGTCATGGAATCGCTGGGCTGACCTGCGGTTTTACCCGAGTTCCCCCACCGGCGGCCGGTGACGGACGCGGGAGCTCTCAGCGCGGCTTCACGACCACGTGCACGCGGGTGATATGACCGCCGCCGAGCGCCTCGTCGGCGTGGCGACGGATCTCGTCGTTGAGGAACCTCGCCTGCGCGCCCCACGGGCCGTTCGTCGCCTCAACGGTCAGCACGCCACCCTCCAGTGCGGCGGGCGCCGTCTCGGCGGCGAGGCGTGCGCCGACGACCTGCGGCCACATCGCGGCGAGCCGTCCGATCGGCAGACCGCGTGCGAACAGCTCCTCGGCGAGCAGGCCCTCCACGATCTCGCCGATCGGCGACGACTCGGGGCTGCGCGGATCCTTGCGCTGGTGCCAGCCCTTCGAATGCGGCACGTCTACGACACCCCCGCCCGAGGAGTCACCGCTCCGGCCTGCACATCCCAGACCGCCACGGCCTGCCCCGGGATGTCGGCCTCGTCGGCCACGGACACCACGACCTGCCCGCCACGGCCGGCGAGGTGGTCCCCCACCTGGTCGCGACGGCGTGGGTCCAGCGCGCTGAACGGATCGTCCACCAGCAACACTGGCGGCTCGCCGATCTCCTCCTGCACCGCGGACGCCAGCCCGAGCCGCAAAGTCAGCGCGGCCGCCCACGCCTCGCCGTGGCTCGCGAAGCTCCGGGCGCCCAGGTCGCGCACGGCCAGCGTGAGGTCGTCACGGTGCGGGCCGACGAGAGTGGCGCGGCGCTGGAACTCGTCGGCGCGCCGCTCGGCGATCCGTCTGCGGTAGGTCTCCTCCACGACGTCCGGCCCCGTGGAGGCCATGGCCACGTTGGGCGCGTACGAGCACGCCAACCCGTAGCCGGCGAGCCACGTGAACGCCGCGGAGGCGTGCGGCGCAAGGGCCGACACGGCCTGCGCACGAGCCCGCGTGACAGCGGCGCCGGCCTGTACGAGCTCCTCGTCCCAAGCCTCGATCCCCGCCGGCATCCCCGGCCGATCCCACTCCTTCAACAAGCGGTTCCGCTGCCGCAGGGCCCGGTCGTAGGCGGTGAGCACGGACTCCTTCAGCGGCCACAGGGTCACGACTGCCTCGTCCATGAAGCGGCGCCGGTGGCCCGGCTCGCCCCGCACCACCTCCAGATCGTCGGGGCCGAAGAACACGGCGCGGACCTGGCGGCGAAGGTCGCGCTTGCGCCGTACCGGATTGCGGTTCACCTGGACGCGGCTCGCACCCTGCTGCGGGATCTCGACCTCCACCTGGATCTTGCCGTCGCGCGTGATCACCTCGCCCCGCGAGTAGGCCGCGGCGGCCCCGTGTCGCACGAGCGGGAGGTTCGCCGAGGCCCGTGGCGACGTGAGGGAGAGCAGGAAGTACATGCCCTCCATGAGGTTCGTCTTGCCCTCGCCGTTGGGTCCCACCGCCACGATCAATCCTTCCGGCACGGGATCGATCCGCGTTAGCGCGTGGTTGCGGAAATCACGGAGCTCCACCCAGCTCAGATACATCGTGTCTGAAGAACCTGCGGCGCAGGTCTTCTGCGCCTCAGCTCACCGGAGCCGGCAGACGCACGGGCATCACGAGGTAGGTGAACTCGTCGCCGTCGCCGCGCACGACCCCGGGCTTCAGTCCATCGCGGACGTCCAGCCGCACGGTCTCGCCGGTCGCCGCCGTGAGGCCGTCCGCGAGGTACTGGGGGTTGAACGCGATCGTGAGGTCCTCTCCTTCGTAGCGCGCCTCCACGGTCTCCACCGCCTGTCCAAGATCCGGACTGCTGGACGAGAGCTTCACTCCGAGCGCATTGAACTCCAGCCGCACCGGCGTGGTGTCCCGCGCCAGCAGGCCCACGCGGCGCACCGCATCCAGCAGCTGCTGCCGGGAGATGCTCAGCCGGCTCTCATGGGTCTCCGGCAGCAGCTGACGGTAGTTCGGGAACTCACCCTCGATCAGACGGGACGTCAGCGTAAGCCCGCCGATCTTGAACGAGACCTGCGACCCGTTCACGAACAACTCGACGCGGCCCTTCTCGTCGGCCGCCGCCGCTCGGCCCGCCTCGGTGAGCGCGCGCTCGGGCACGATGGCGCGTGCCTCGGCGTCGGCGCTGGCCACGAGCTCGCGGATCGACAGCCGGTACGAGTCGGTGGCGACCAGCACGACCCCTTCGCGGCTGACCTCCAGCAGCACACCGGTGAGCACCGGTCGCGCCTCGTCGCGGCTGGCGGCGCGTCCGACCTGCGAGACGGCTTCCGCGAAGCGTCCGGCCTCGACCTCGATCCGGACCCCGCTCGGCTCCTGCATCGCCGGGAAGTCCTCGGCCGGCAGCAGCCTGAGGCTCCCCTCGTAGGCGGCGCAGCTCAGCCGCGCCTGGCTCTGGTCGGTCTCGAGGTCCACCGGCGCGTCGGAGAGGGACTTCAC
>JALYMB010000304.1 GCA_030773935.1 Actinomycetota bacterium
ACCCACGTCACCGCGTCAGCCGGGAGAGGGCCCGTCGCCACGATGGCCACGGCCAGGGCCTCGGCGACCGATCGCCAGCCCGAGAACTTCAGCCGGTGGATCGCGCGACGAGCCGGGCCGTGGAACAGGAAGGCCGAGCGGGCGAGGTCGATCGAGGCCGGCGGGCAGTCCCGGCACGAGTCGACCGCCCGCTCCGTGGGTCGTCCACACCGCGCGCACCACGGTGGCTCCAGCGCGACGAGCGCATCGGCGCAGGCGCCGCAGAACGGCCACGGACCCCCGCCGCAGCCGGCGCACGAGCGAGGGAACACGACGTCGAGCGCCTCGGGCAACACCGAGCCACGCTAGCCGCCGGCACCGACACGCGGGCGGGTGACGTCAGGGCAGGACGATCTCCATGGTCGCCCGGCCGCGCTTGTAGGCAAGCTCGATCGTGAGGGCATGCTGGGTCTTCAGCAGCGGGTACGCCGTGGCCCTGCCCCTTCCCGTCCGCTCCTCGAGCTCGGTGTCCAGGAGGGCGACCGTGGTCCCGTCCGCCTGCAACCGCCAGCCCACCGACTCGACGGGATCGGCGCTGAAGTGGACGGTCATCGAGTCACCGGCGCACTCCAGGTGGTCGATGAGCACCGTCGGGCCGCCCTCGATCTCCACCTTCTCGTCCACCGGCACGGTCCCGCGCCGCACCGTGGCCCGCGGCCACGCGATCGCGAATCGGCGGTCGGTCCGGACGACCTCTGACACGCCGTCCACATCGACGTCGGTCTCCAGGCAGTACCAGCCGGCGCTCAGCTCCGTCACCGGGAACTCGAACGGCACGAAGAAATCCAGTTTCGGAGCGACGTCCAGGGTCGCAGGCTGGAGCTCGAGGGGTTGCGCTCCGCCGCCCGACAACTCGGTCACGCGTGCGCCCCTGATCACCACCTGGTGCGGATCGCGGTCGGCGCTGCGCAACACGAAGGCGCCCTTCACCGTGGCCGGGAACTTCTCGAAGTGCGCACGGATCGCCACGAGCGGGTTCGGCTGCGTCAACTAGGTCCCCTGCTCCCAGGAGTGCAGGTAGCGCTCCTGCTCATCGGTGAGGGTGTCGATCTCCACGCCCATCGCGCGCAACTTGAGACGCGCAACGTCCTTGTCGATCCGGACCGGAACCTCGTACACCCGCGCCTCCAGCGTCCCCCGCTCCTTGGCCACCCACTCCACCGCCAGGGCCTGGTTCGCGAACGACATGTCCATCACCGCGGCCGGGTGCCCCTCGGCGGCGGAGAGGTTCACCAGCCGACCCTCCCCCAGCAGGTTGAGCTTGCGCCCGTCGGCCATGGTGTACTCGTCCACGAACTGCCGGATCCGCCTGGTGGCGGTGGCGAGGTCGGCCAGGGCAGGTTTGTCGATCTCCACGTCGAAGTGTCCCGAGTTGGCCAGGATCGCCCCGTCCTTCATCAGCTCCATGTGCTCCCGACGGATGACGCTCGTATCGCCGGTCACCGTCACGAAGATGTCGCCGATCCGCGCGGCCTCCCGCAGCGGCATCACGGTGTAGCCCTCCATCACGGCCTCGAGCGCCGACGTGGGATCCACCTCCGTGACCACCACGTGAGCACCCATGCCACGCGCGCGCGAGGACACGCCGCGGCCGCACATGCCGTACCCGCACACGACGATCTTGCGGCCGGCGAGCAGCCGGTTCGTCGATCGCATGATCGCGTCGATCGTCGATTGCCCGGTCCCGAAGCGGTTGTCGAACAGATGCTTGGTGTCGGCGTCGTTCACCGAGACGATCGGGTAGCGGAGGGCACCGGCCTCCGCCATCGCTCGCAGGCGGATCACGCCCGTCGTGGTCTCCTCGGTGCCTCCGATGATCTCCGAGATCTGGTCGGCGCGCTGCTTGTGCAGGACGCTGACCATGTCGGCGCCGTCGTCCATCGTGATCTGCGGATGCGTGTCCAGCACCGCGTCGATGTGCCGGAAGAACGTCTCGGTGTCCTCACCCTTGATCGCGAACGTCGCGATGTCGCTCTGATCGCACAGAGCCGCCGCCACGTCGTCCTGCGTGGACAGCGGGTTCGAGGCGCATAGGGCGACCTCGGCGCCGCCCACCGCCAAGGTCTCCATGAGGTTCGCGGTCTCGGTGGTCACGTGCAGACAGGCCCCGATGCGGATCCCGTCCAAGGGCCGCTCCTTCTCGAAGCGCTCGCGGATCAGCGCGAGCACCGGCATCTCGCCTCCGGCCCACTCGATCCGCTCTCGGCCGGTGACGGCCAACCCCAGGTCGCTCACGTCACATCTCATCGCATCCACCCTTCGTCAGAATCGCTCGATCAGGTCGGCCAGGACCAGGCCGATGGTGCCGGCCGCCGTGGCCGAGGCCTCCAGTACCTCTTCGTGGGAGACGGGCGCGCCGGCGGCATTCGTCACGAAGCTCAGCCCCAGCACGCGCATGTCCAGCGCACGGGCCGCGACCGCCTCGGGCACCATGCTCATCCCGACCACGGTGGCGCCGGCACGCCGGAGGAACTCTGTCTCCGCCGGCGTCTCGTACGCGGGGCCCGAAACGGCCGCGTACACGCCCTCCGTCACGGCCGAGGGGTCCGATGCCCGGGTCCGCGCGGCGGCGAGAGCCGCAGCCGCAAGATCGCGGTCGTACACGTCGCCGACGGCCACGAACGCCGGCGAGCCGTCGGGCATGCGCCATCCCAGCAGTGGATTCGTGCCCATGGTGTTGATGTGGTCGCGGATCACGGCGAGCGACCCGCCCCGCAGCGACCCGTCGAGCGCACCGACCGCCGTGGTCAGGACCATGGCGCGGGCGCCCAGCCCCGACGACACCTGCGAGGTGATGGACGCCAGGGGCATGCCGTGTCCTTCGTAGAAATGGATCCGGCCCTGGAAGATGGCGACGGGGCGGCCACCCAGATCGCCGATCCACAGCCGCCCCGCGTGCCCCTGCACCGAGGGCGGCGGGAGCCCGGGCAGGTCCGCGAACGCGAACTCCGCGCCGTCGGAGGCGCCGGCGGCCTCCCTGGCGACACGGATCGTCTCGCCCAGGCCCGAGCCCAGAACGATGCCGGCCACCGGTTCCACGTCGGTGACCGCTCGGACGGCCGCCACGATCCCGTCGGCCACACCATCGCGGGGGTCCGGTCGATCACTCACCGGTCCGCCTCGGCGAGCGCTGCCTTGAGTCGTTCGATCGCGGCGATCGGCGACGGATCCGCGCCCCGCAGCAGACCCAGGTAGGTGCTGGTGAAGTCCCCCATGAGGATCAGCGAGAACAGGCGGGTGAGCGCCGATCGGCCGGCCGCCCACTCCTCGGCGGTCACGGCACCGGCCTCGCGGGCGATGTCCAGCGAGAGCGGGAACCGAGCAGCCACGTCGGGGTGCTCCTCATCGTGGCGGAGCGCGATCACCATGAAGGCGTCGCCGGCCGGACGGGTCCAACCGACGACCTCGTTGTGGTCGAGCTCAGGGAGTGCCGAGCACCACGCCGGGATCTTCGCGTTCTCGTTGAACTGGGTCTTCCAGCGAGCGGCGGCGACCGCCCCCAGCCCTTCCGCACCCCAGATCACGGGGACGCGGTCGCCGATCTGCCATGCGAGTTCCTTCGCATCGTTGGATGCGCGAGGCACGCGGGGACCCAACCTGTCCGCCAGGGCCGTGAGCTCCGTCACCGTGTCCTCGACGTCGGAGGCCGCCTGTGGGAGCAGGCCCACGGACTCCAACGCCCCGATCGCGCCGAAGGCGATGTGTCCCAGGGCCGCCCGCGGCATGAAGCCGGGCGGGGCCGGCACCACGGCGTACCCGCCGGCGCGCGCCTCGGATGCCATCGAGCCGCCGGAGGCGATCGCGATCACCCGGCACCCACGCGCGACGGCCTCACGGAAGCACGCGATCGTCTCCGCCGTGCCCCCCGAATAGGAGGAGGCGATCACCAACGTGCGCGGTCCGCAGTACGCGGGCAGGACCGGACCGCGGCTCACGTCGAAGGGAACGCCCAGCCGCTCGCGATAGAGAGCCCGCAGGACGTCCCCGGCAACCGCCGAACCGCCCATCCCGCAGAAGGTCACCGCCGTCACGTCATCGACGGAGGGAAGATCGGCGACGGTCCTCCCCGCCGAGTACCCCTCCGCGCACTGAGACGGCAGGGCGGCCACCGTCGCGAGCATGCCGCCGGGGTCCCCGCTGCGCAGGGCCTCGAGGTCGTCCAGGTCCGTCACTTCGAGGAGCCCGGCTTCTCTGCCTCGTCGATCAGCATGACGGGGATGCCGTCGCGCACGGGGTAGCGGTAGCCGCAGCCGGAGCAGACGATGACCTGCTCCGCCTCGAGGTACTCGACATCGGCCCGATCGTTCGGGCAGACCAGGATCTCCAGTAGTTCGGCGTCGATCGTCATCTCGTTCCCCCTTCGCCGCGGATCAGGGCGAGCAACTCCCCCGTCCGCTCCTCCAACAGCGGCTGCGTGCGGGCCTCGACGTTCAGGCGCAGGAGCGGCTCGGTGTTCGACGCCCGCACGTTGGCCCACCAGTCGGGGAACTCTACCGTCAGGCCGTCGGTGCGGTCCTGGCGTCCCTCGGCGAAACGCCCGGCGATCGCCTCGATGCGTCCGGCCGGGTCGTCCACGACCGAGTTGATCTCTCCCGATGCCACGTAGCGTCGGAAGGGCGCGAGCAGGGCGGACAACGGCAGACCGGACGACGATAGCTCTCCCAGCGCCAGCACCCCGGCGATCAGCCCCGAATCGGCGAAGTAGTTGTCGCGGAAGTAGTAGTGGCCGGAGTGCTCGCCGCCGAACACGGCCCCGGTCTCGGCCATCACCTCCTTGATGAACGAGTGCCCGACACGCGTGCGGACCGGCTCGCCGCCCTCCTCACGGATCACCTCCGGCACGGTCCACGAGCAGATGAGGTTGTAGACGACCGGCGCGCCGGGATTGGTCCGAAGGAGCGCCTTGGCGACGAGCGCGGTGACGAGCGATCCGGAGACCCCCTCGGCGCGCTCATCGACCAGGAACACGCGGTCGGCATCGCCGTCGAAGGCCAGGCCGATGTCGGCGCCGTGCTCCAGCACGGCCGCCTTCAGGTCGACCTGGTTCGCGGGGTCGATCGGGTCGGCGGGATGGTTGGGGAACGTTCCGTCGAGGTCGGGGTAGAGATGATGCAGCGTCACGGGCAGGCGCGAGAGGACGGCGGGTGCGACCAACCCGCCCATCCCGTTCGCCGTGTCGATCACCACGGTGAGGGGACGCATGGCCTCAACATCCACGAACGACAGTACGTGCTCGACGTAG
>JALYMB010000305.1 GCA_030773935.1 Actinomycetota bacterium
CTCGACGTGAACATGGATGCCGACCTGCTCGACTCGGAGCAGGCCATGACCACCTTCCTGAACCTGATCGCCACCGAACCGGAGATCGCCCGCGTCCCGATCATGATCGATAGCTCGCGGTGGTCGGTGATCGAGGCCGGGCTGAAGTGCATCCAGGGCAAGGGTGTCGTGAACTCCATCAGCCTGAAGGAGGGAGAGACGGACTTCCTGGAGAAGGCTCGTCGGATCAAGCGCTACGGCGCCGCGGTGGTCGTGATGGCCTTCGACGAGGCCGGCCAGGCCGGCACCGTCGACCGCAAGATCGAGATCTGTGAACGTGCGTACCGGCTTTTGGTGGACGAGGCCGGCTACGAGCCCGCCGACATCATCTTCGATCCCAACATCCTCGCGATCGCCACGGGCATGGAAGAGCATGCCGACTTCGCGAAGGCCTTCATCGAGGCCACGCGCGAGATCAAACGGCACTGTCCCGGCTCCCACGTCTCCGGCGGTGTGTCGAACCTCTCGTTCAGCTTCCGTGGCAACGAACCGGTCCGCCGGGCGATCCATTCGGCGTTCCTGTACCACGCGATCGCGGCGGGCCTCGACATGGCGATCGTGAACGCCGGCCAGCTCATGGTGTACGGCGACATCCCATCCGATCTGTTGGAGCACGTCGAGGACATCATCTTCAACCGGCGTCCTGACGCCACGGAGCGGATGGTGACCTTCGCGGAGACGGTGAAGGGCGGCGGCCTGGCACGTGAGCTGGACCTGACCTGGCGCGAGTCGTCGGTACAGGAGCGTCTCTCACATGCCCTCGTCCACGGGATCGTCGAGTTCATCGAGGCCGACACGGAGGAGGCGCGCCAGCAGTACCCGCGCCCGCTCGAGGTGATCGAGGGCCCCTTGATGGACGGCATGAAGATCGTCGGCGATCTCTTCGGCTCGGGGAAGATGTTCCTGCCACAGGTCGTGAAGAGCGCCCGGGCCATGAAGCTGGCCGTGGCGTATCTCGAGCCGTTCATGGAGGCGGAGAAGGAGGCGGCGGGCCTGGGCGGCGGGCCGTCGCACCAGGGCAAGATCGTGACCGCCACGGTGAAGGGCGACGTGCACGACATCGGCAAGAACATCGTGGGAGTGGTGCTGGGCTGCAACAACTACGAGGTGATCGACCTCGGCGTGATGGTGCCGGCCGAGACGATCCTGGACACCGCGGAGAGCGAGGGCTGCGACGCCGTGGGCCTGTCGGGCCTCATCACGCCGTCGCTCAACGAGATGGTCAACGTGGCCAAGGAGATGCAACGGCGAGGGATGGATCTGCCGCTGCTAATCGGCGGCGCAACGACCTCCCGTCAGCACACAGCCGTCAGGATCGCGCCCGAGTACGCCGAGCCCACGGTGCACGTGATCGACGCGTCCCGCGTGGTGGGTGTGATGTCGACGCTGCTCGACCCCGGCCGCAAGGCCGAACTGGACGCGACCAATCGCGTCGACCAGGAGCGTCTGCGCCAGCTGCACGCGGAGAAGGAGCGCACGCCCCTGCTCCCCTACCGGCTGGCTATCCAGCGGCGAACGCCGATCCAGTGGCGCGCGGAGGACGTCCCGGCGCCTTCCTTCACCGGCACGCGCACGGTGGAGCCGACGCTGGCCGCGCTGCGCGGCTACATCGACTGGACCTTCTTCTTCACCGCGTGGGAGCTGAAGGGGCGCTACCCGCAGATCCTGGACCACCCCGACCACGGACAGGCGGCGCGCGAGCTCTTCAAAGACGCGAACGAGCTGCTCGACGAGATCGTGGAGCGCGAGCTCCTCAGGGCTCGCGGCGTCTACGGCTTCTTCCCGGCACAGGCCGAGGGCGACGACATCGTGTTGGCCAACGGCGTGGTGTTCCCGATGCTGAGGCAGCAGACCGATCACGGCGAGGACCCGAAACCGAACCGCTCGCTGGCGGACTACGTCGCGCCGCCCGAGAGCCGTCTGCGCGATCATCTGGGAGCTTTCGCGGTGACGGCCGGGATCGGGACGGACGAGCTGGCGGGTGCCTACGAGAACGCGAACGACGACTACCGCGCGATCATGGTGAAGGCACTCGCCGACCGGCTCGCCGAGGCCTTCGCGGAGTTCCTGCACGAGCAGGCGCGGCGCGAGTGGGGATACGAGACCGAACCGTTCGCGCCCCAGGATCTGGCCGAGGAGCGCTACCGGGGGATCCGGCCCGCGTTCGGCTATCCCGCCTGCCCCGACCACAGCCAGAAGCGCAGGCTCTTCACGCTGTTGGGAGCCGAGGCTGCGGGCCTGTCCCTCACCGAGTCCGGAGCGATGCTGCCGGCCGCCAGCGTGAGCGGCCTGTACTTCGCCCACCCCGAGGCCCGCTACTTCAACGTCGGGCGGCTCGGAAAGGATCAGGTCGAGGATTACGCGCGCCGCACGGGCGAGAGTCTCGCCGAAGCCGAGCGGTGGCTCCGGTCGAACCTGGCGTACGAGCCGGCGTAGAGGCCCGGCGTCCGATGGACGCCTCGGCAGGCCGAGGAGCTGCGATGCCGCTGGTAGCGTGAGCCGCATGTCCAGCTTCTGGCATCCCTTCGCCGACATGGCCTCGGTGGAGGCCGGAGGCGAACTGACCCTCGTGCGCGGCGACGGGGTGTACGTCTGGGACGACGCCGGACGCCGGTACCTCGATGGCACCGCGTCGCTCTGGTACTGCAACGTGGGGTGGGGACGGCGAGAGATCGCCGAGGCGGCGGCGGCGCAGATGATCGATCTCCCCGCCTACTCCACGTTCGGCGACATGACGAACCGCCCGGCGTCGGAACTGGCGGAACGCGTTGCGACGCTCGCGCCCGTAGCCGGCTCGAAGGTCTTCCTCACGAGCGGCGGATCGGACTCGATCGACACCGCCACCAAGATGGCCCGTCACTACTGGCAACTGCGGGGGGAGCCCTATCGAACGATCTTGATCCGGCGCCAGAGGGCCTACCACGGGATGCACACCGCGGGGACCTCGCTGGCCGGCATCCCCGCCAATGCGAGCGGCCACGGCGAACTGATCGAGGATGTGGTGGAGGTGCCCTGGGACGACGCCGGCGCGCTTGCGGATTCGATCGGGCGGGCGGGAGCGGATCGCGTGGCGGCGTTCTTCTGCGAGCCGGTGATCGGCGCCGGGGGCGTCTTCCCGCCTCCGCCCGGGTACCTGGAGGGCGTGCGGGAGGTGTGCCGGGACGCCGGCGTGCTCTTCGTCGCCGACGAGGTCATCACGGGCTTCGGCAGATGCGGAGATTGGTTCGCGTCCTCAAGGTTCGATCTGCAGCCCGACATCCTCACCTGCGCCAAGGGCATCACCAGCGGCTACCTGCCGATGGGCGCGGTGATCGCGGCGCCGAGCGTGGCCGAACCGTTCTGGGCGCCGGGCGCCGGCATGTGGCGACACGGCTACACGTACAGCGGACATGCGGCCGTCTCCGCCGCGGCCCTTGCGAACATCGACATCATGGAGCGTGAGGGCCTGTGCCAGCGCGCGCTGCAGTTGGAGACGGGGTTGTTCGAGAGCCTGAAGCCGCTCGCCGGGCACGCCCTGGTGGACGAGGTGCGCGGAGGTGTCGGCGTGCTGGCGGGGATCCAGGTCTCGGCCGACGCGATGATGGCCGACGCCGCCCTCCCTGCCCGGATCACCGCGTCGTGCCGCGACGCCGGGCTGCTGGTGCGCCCGCTGGTGGGCGGGGCGATCGCCGTCTCCCCGCCCCTGGTGATCGACGACGCGGCACTGCACGAGCTGGCGACGGGATTCCGCGCCGGCCTCGACGCCTGCATCTGAGGGGTCTGCCGGGCTCAGTCCGTCCCGCGGCCCAGCGTCTGCTGGATCTCCACCGTGAGCTGGTGCACCTGCTTGGTGAGTTCGGTGTTCTCCTCCAGCAGGATTCGCTGAGAGGTCAGCAGGTCCTCCATCGCCTGGGACCCCCGGTAGTGATGCGCGGCCAGGACCTCGTCGCGAGCGGCGGCGCGGTTCTGGCTCATCATGATGACCGGCGCCTGCAGTCCGGCCATGGCCGACAGCGCGAGGTTCAGGGCGATGTACGGATACGGATCGAACTGAGCCCCGCCGAGCACCCGCGCGATCAGCACGGTGTTGAGGACCATCCAAAGGGCGATGAAACCAAGCAGCGTGAAGATGAAGGGCCACGATCCGCCGAACTTCGCGACGTCGTCCGCGACGCGCTCGCCCCTCGTGCGATGGTCGATCATGGCCTTCACAGCCGGATGACCGTGGTCGTGCTTCCCCGACCACGGAATCCCCCAGCGTCCCTGCGATCTATTCGCTGCGCTCACGATCCCTCCCCCGATCGGCCGACGCAGGCACGCTACGACTCGGGACGCGGCGATGCACGGACCGCGGGGCTCGCCGTGCGGGCCGGGTTAGTGGAAGGAGCTCCCGCAGGCGCACGAGCTCTGCGCGGCGGGGTTGTCGATGGTGAAGCCCGACTGCTCGAGCGTGTCGACGAAATCGATGGTGGCCTGGGTGAGGTACGGAACGCTCATCTTGTCGATCACGAGCCGCACGCCGAACTGCTCCTCGGTGGCGTCCTTCTCCGTGACCTGGTCGTCCAGGTACATGGCATACCGCAGACCCGAGCATCCTCCGGGCTGTACGGCAACGCGGAGCGCGATGTCCTCGCGCCCCTCTTCGGTCAGGAGTTCCTTCACCTTGCCGGCGGCCGACTCGGTCAGCTGAATCATGCATCCTCCATGGTTGACTGCGGGTCCGTGAGGACCCTGACGTCCTCAGTCATGATACCGGGCACCAGCGACAACGCCGCTCAGCCCTCGGGGGATTCCCGGAAGGTGGCCACCTGGGCGCCGGTGCACCGCAGGAGCTCGGCGGGGGATAAGGGAAAGACCGAATCCGGGGTCCCGGCGGCCGCCCAGACCACCTCGTGGGCCAGAAGATCCTGGTCGCAGAGGGTGTGGACCCGCTCGGGGTGGCCGAAGGGCGGGGTTCCGCCCACGGCGAACCCGGTGGCGGCCCGAGCCTCCTCGGGCGTAGCGCGGCGCACCTCGGCGGTCCCCGTCAGCTCCGCGAGGCGGCTGGTGTCAGCTCGATTCGCACCCGAGGTCAGCGCCAGCAGCGGAACGCCGTCGGCGGTGAACACGAGCGACTTCACGATCTGCGCCACCTCACACCCGATCGCCCGGGCCGCGTCGGCGGCGGTCCTGGTCCCCTCGGGGAACCGCCGGACCTCCGGTTGCACATGCATCGCACGGGCCGCGGCCGTGAACCGGTCGATGGCATCGCTCACGCCGGCCCTCCGAGTTCGGTCGCCATCTCCTGCGCGAGGGTCTCGAGGCAGCGGCGGGCGTCCTCCATGGCCGGGCCCGCCCCGAACCGGCCGACCAACGATCCGACCGGCACGCCTTCCAGGGCGATCTCGGCCCGCCCGCACAGGACGGCCGCGCGGACTCCGGCCTCGGCTGCCACGCGAAGCACGCCCGCCACGACCTTGCCCGAGAGGGATTGTGCGTCGAGCGTTCCCTCGCCGGTGATGACGAGATCGGCGTGCACGATCCGCTCGCGGAGGCCCACCGCATCCATCACGACCTCGACCCCCCGACGCAGCCGCGCCCCCAGGAACGCCATCAATCCGAAGCCGAGTCCGCCGGCGGCCCCGGCCCCGGGCTCGTCCCTCATGTCGATCCCAAGGTCTCTGGCGACCACGGCGGCGAGATGGCCCAGGGCCCGGTCGAGCAGCAGGACGTCCTCGGGGCTCGCGCCCTTCTGCGGGCCGTAGACGACGGAGGCACCCGAGGGCCCGCACAGCGGGTTGTCGACGTCGCTCGCCGCCACGAACCCTACGCGGTCGCCGACGAGCTGGACCAGCGGCCGGAGGTCGATGCGATCGAGTTCCAGGAGGGCGGCCCCTCCCGACCGGAGATGTCTGCCCCCGGCATCCAGGAACCGACCGCGCAACGCCTGCGCCATGCCCACCCCGCCGTCGTTCGTCGCGCTCCCGCCGATGCACACGAGCACGCGCGCGGGAGCATGGCCGAGGGCAAGTCCGATCAGCTCGCCCGTCCCGCGGGTGGTGGTCCGAAGGGGGTCGCGTCTCCTCTCCTCCAGCAGGGCGAGCCCGGATGCGCGCGCCATCTCCACGATCGCCACCGAACCCGCGGGGGTGGGAACCAGTCCGAATCCTGCCCGGACCGGCGCGCCGAGCGGCCCCGCGACCTCGGCGTCCCGGGTGCTGCCGCCGAGCCCCTCCACCAGCGTCTCCTGCGTTC
>JALYMB010000306.1 GCA_030773935.1 Actinomycetota bacterium
GTCTAGGTCTGAGTCCGGTTAACGCTTCCCGATGATCGGGTCGTTGCCGCTCGGGACCAGCACGACGACCTTCTTGACCTTGTCCTTCCCGCTTGTTGTGGTGATCGACTTGACGCACTTGGCCGAATCGACGCCGTTGACCGAGGCCATGGTCGGGCTAAAACACTTCGCGAGGAGCTGTGGGGTCGAGTCGTCGTCACCCTGCGCGTACACCGCGTCGCCGCTGAGTGCGTTGTCCTTGTAGTACAGGATCACCTGGATCGGATCGCCCGGATCTCCCGTCGTACCAGACTGCGAGCCACCCGGGAGCGTCGACACGTCGACCTGTGCGTCGCACTGGGCGTTACCGCAGAAGGTGATGTACGCCGGGTCCTTGGCGCTCTTCTCCTGGTCGACGACCTGTCCCGGTTTGTATCCGCCCGACCCGGTCGAATCTGGTAGGACGATTTCGCTCGCCATCGAGTCGCCCTTCCCGAACGTCGTCGGCCCGATGATGACCGCCGTACCGTTGTAGAACCCTTCTGCGGAGTCGGTCGTGGTTCCGGACTTGAAGGCCACGACGCTCGCCTCGAGGTCGTTGAAGTCGTGGTCTCGGACGCCGACGCAGTCTCCGGCATCGTCCCAGCCGATCGTCCAATGCGTGGAGTCGATCTGGTTGATCCGCGCGCTATCGGCTTGCGTGGACTGGAATGTCTGGTTCGGGCTGCATGTCTTATCCGTCAGGTAGAACACGAGGTCACCTGAGAGCCCCGGATCCGAGAACGTGAGCGCGTCCCCCGGCACACAGCCCAACGCGGCGTCTCCGCAGATCTCGGTAGGCTGGGGGGACGTCATGCCGAACGCGAGCGTGTGGCCTGCACTCTTCCCCGTGACCGTGACCGTCACGTTCCAGTCGCCGGCTGGGAGGGTGATGTTCGGAACGGTGGCCGATGCGCCAGTTGGCACCTGCAGCAGCGCCGCGATCACGAAGAAACAAAGACCGATTGACCTCGCAAGCTTCATCCTGCCCTCCCTGCGCGTTTGCTCGAAAAGCAAGGCTCTCTCGCGGCCGGGGTGTTTGTCAACCAAAATCCCTAAGGCGGTTGCTGCATCGAGGGGACCGGCCCACTGTGGTGGGTCAGTTTGGCCCTGGCCCCATACCAGCCGGCGCCCCGATCCGCGGCGACAGGACTCCGGCGCAATCGCTCCTCCGCAACACGGCTCGGGCCGTGTCGGGCATACTCCGCTGGCGTGAACAGGATCCGTGCCCGTCTCCAGACCTCGCTGGGCGCCCTGCGGGAGATCGCCCGCGATCCGGCCCTGCGGCGCCTCCAGGGTGCCTGGGCTGCTTCCATCACCGCAGAGTGGCTCTACCTGATCGGCCTCGCGGTCTACGCGTACGACGTGGGCGGCACGGCGGCGGTCGGTCTGGTGGCTGTGGTTCGGATGATTCCCGCCGCCCTCGCGGCCCCGTTCGTCGCCTCGGTGGCCGACCGGGTCCGCCGGGAGCGGGTCCTCGCCAGCGTCGAGGTCGTCCGCGCCCTCCTGCTGGCCGCCATGGGGCTCGCCGTGTGGACCGACGCGCCGGCCGCGGTGGTCTTCGCCCTGGCGAGCCTCGTGGCCGTCGTGTCCACCGCGTACCGGCCGGCGCACGCGGCCGTCCTGCCGGCGCTGGCGCCCAGCCTCGAGGCCCTCACCGCCGCCAACGTCTCCACCAGCACGATCGAGGCGTTCGGCACGCTGGTCGGCCCGGCGGTGGCGGGCGTCCTGCTGGCCGTCGCCAACGGCGCCACCGTCTTCCTGGTGACGGCCGGCGTCTACGTCGTCGGCGCGCTCCTGGTGTCGGGCATCCGCACCGATCCACCGCCCGCGGCCGAGCGCACGAAGGCGGCGGCGGAGAAGGACCACGCCCTGGACGGGTTCCGCGCCCTGCGCGACGAGCGGCACCCCCGCCTGCTCGTCACGATGTTCGCGGCGCAGACGCTCGTCCGCGGCTCACTGAACGTGCTGATCGTGGTCGCCGCCATCAACCTCCTCGACATCGGCGCGCCCGGCGTCGGGTACCTCACGTCGGCGATCGGCGTCGGCGGGCTGATCGGCTCGGTCGTGACGCTGTCGCTCGTGGGCCGGTCCCGCCTCGCCGTGCCGTTCGGCCTGGGCATCGTCGTCTGGGGACTGCCGATCGCGGTGATCGGATTGTGGCCGCGTCCCGTGGTCGCCGTCCTCGCGCTCACGGTCCTGGGCGTCGGCAACTCGATCGTCGACGTGGCGGGGCTGACGCTCCTGCAGCGCACCGTGCCCCAGCGCGTCCTGGCCCGGGTGCTCGGCGTCTTGGAGGGGCTGATCATGGGCGCCGTCGGGGTGGGCGCGCTGGTCGCGCCGCTGCTCACCCACAACTTCGGCGTCGCGACCGCGCTCGTGGCGACCGGCCTCCTGCTCCCGCTCGTGGTGCTGCTCGGGCTCCGCGGGCTGCGCTCGCTGGACGCTCGGGCATCGGCGCCCGGCGAGGGCTTCGGCCTCTTGCGCGGCGTCCCGTTCCTTGCGCCGCTGCCGCTCCCGACCCTGGAGCACCTCGCCGCCGAGCTGCTCCCGGTCGCGGTCGAGCCGAGTGGTTGTGTGATGCGCGAGGGTGACCCCGGCGATCGCTTCTACGTCGTGCGCGAGGGCGAGCTCCGCGTGAGCGCCGGCGGCCACGAGATCGCCACGGTCGGGCGGGGCGGCTACGTCGGCGAGATCGCGTTGCTACGCGACGTGCCGCGGACGGCCACCGTGACGGCCGTGGGCGCGGCCTCCCTCTACGCGTTGGAGCGCGACGAGTTCCTTGCGGCGGTCACCGGCCACACCTCGAGCTCGACGGCCGCCGACTCCGCCATGCTGATGCGGCTGCAGTCGCTGGGACTCGCGCGCTGACCGGCAATCCCACGCCGATACCCCTCCGTACTCCATCGGTACGTCGGGGAAGGGAGAGGGCATGAGATCGCGCCGGAACCGCACGAGGTTCGCCGTCGCCGTGTTCGCCGTCGCCGCGCTCGCGCTCGGGCCGAGCGGCACGGCCCAGGCAGTGGTCGCCGCCACGATCAAGGCAAGCGGCAGCAGCTGGAACCCCACGCGCGTCACGATCAACGCCGGTCAGACCGTCCGGTGGAAGGCCGTGAGTGGAACGCACACCGTCACGGCCTACGGCGGCAATTGGTCGAAGAACACCGTCCTGAGCACCGGCGAGACGACGCGGAGGACCTTCAACAGCACGGGCATCTTCAAGTTCCTCTGCGCGATCCACGGGAGCTTGTCCGGGGGCATCTGCACCGGGATGTGCGGGCGCGTGCGCGTGACGTGAGCCCCGCGGGGCGTAGAGGGGCGACCGGGCGGGACGCGGGTTCGAAGCGGAGCCCGGGCAGTCATCGATCGGCTGGGCGTCCTGTCG
>JALYMB010000307.1 GCA_030773935.1 Actinomycetota bacterium
CCGTAGGGGCTGATCGGACGGCACGGCAGGTCCTCGTGTGCGGGCAGGACCGAGGTGTTGCCGTACACGCTGGACGATGAGGCGAACACCACGCGCCGGACGCCGACGTCACGGGCCGCCATCAGCACGTTGAGCGTGCCGTCCACGTTGACGTCGTTGGTCGCGACCGGGTCGGCCACGCTGCGCGCGACGCTGGGGATGGCGGCCTCGTGGAAGACGACGCTGCAGCCGCGCGTGGCGGCCAGCATCTCCTCGGCGTCCCGGACATCGCCCTGAACGACGTCCAGATCGCCCTCGAGGCCCTCGAGGTTCACCAGCCTGCCGGTCGACAGATCGTCGAACACCCGCACCCGCATGCCTCGGTCCACGAGAGCGTGCGTGAGGTTCGAGCCGATGAAGCCCGCCCCACCGGTGACCAGGCACAGGTCGCCACGATGCAGCGCGCCGGCGCTCGAGATCCGCTCCACCGCTATCGACGCTCCACCCGTCGGACGGCGCCTCCCTCGCGCCACGATTCGACCACCAGATGGTCGGGCGGGTCGCCGATGCTGACCAGCACGACCTCGGCCACGTCCACGCGATAGACGTCGCCTGCCGGGGGGCCACCGGCGTGTCGCTCGTCGCCGGCAACCAGAGCCGCCATGGCACCTGGATCACTGATGTAGATCGCGCGGCCGCCGATGCGTGCGTCCCCCCCGGCCAGCTCCGGATCGGCGGTGGCCGAATGCAGCGCGAGCCGGGGGTCACGCTGCAGGTCCAGCGACTTGCGGGACCCCGGCATCATGCCCAGCCAGACCTCACCGTCCTTGAAGGTGACCTCGATCCCGCTCAGGCGAGGCGACCCATCGGCACGCAGCGTGCCCAGGACCTTGTGCCGGTGGGCGTCGAAGCGTTCCCGGACGGAGGTGGCGAGCTCGGGGGCGGCGTGCGCGATCTCTTCCCACGACGGCATCTTCGCATGATAGGCGCGGGGGCGAACCGCCTCAGCGCGCGAGGTCGGCACGGTGCTGCATCAGATCTGCCAGCGCCCTGACGTCGGTGGCCGCCATCGTTCCCGACCCCGTCACGACCAGCACCAGGTTGGCCGTCCTCCACGCGAACACCGTGATCCTGTCGCCGTCGGCGACCCCACGAAGGCCCTCCGACGATGCGCCCAGGCCCTCGGCGTCGATCCGCACCTCGTCGGTCAGCTGGAACGCGCGAAGGTTCGCCACGTAGCGCAACAGGGTGGAGTCCGCACCCTCGGGCGTCTCGAACAGTCCGGCGATCGCCTGTACGAACACCGAGCCGTGCTCCGCCGGAAGCACACCGTGATCGAGCTGGCCCTGGGGGACGAACAACGCCGTCTGCCCCACCACGAAGCGGTCCTGCCGAAGCGCCGTCAACTCCTCGCCGTTGGAGGCGAACTGGTCGATGTTCTGATCCACCGAATACTGCGGCGCGAACTCCGTGCCGGCGGGCGCGTCGCGACGGCCGAGCACGATCGCGGGCAGGTCCTTCTCGATGAACGGCCGGGGCGCCAGGATCGGACTCGGGACCACGAAGCTCGTGGCGGGGCTCGGCTGCGGGCGCTGCCCCGTGGGCTCCACGGCGCCGCCGGGGGTGCATGACGCGAGGAGGCAGGCGGGCCCGAGGAACGCAGCGGCCGCGCGCCGGCCGGGCGGACTCATCCCGGCGAGGCTACCATCGGTGGATGCGCGATCTTGCCCGGCTCCCGAAGGCGGAGCTGCACATCCACCTCGAAGGCTCGATGCGTCCCGCCACCGTCCGGGAGCTGGCCGATCGGCAGGGTCGCAGCGTTCCCGCTGCGCTCGGAGCCCGGGGCTGGACGCGCTTCCGAGACAACATCCACTTCATCGAGCAGTACACCGAGGTGTGCGATCTCCTCGGCGAACTCGAGGACTTCCGTCGCGTGGGATACGAGTTCTGCCAGGACCTCGCCGCCCAGGGTGTGGTGTACGCGGAGGTCGTCTTCTCCCCCTCCCAGCACGCCGCCCGGATGGGTGACTGGTTCGGTCCGATCGAAGCCGTGCTCGACGGGTTGGCGCAGGGTGAGCGAACGTTCGGCGTCGTGACGCGTCTGTCGCCCGACATCATCCGTGATCTGGGGATGGAGCAGGCGCGGCGAACCGTGGAGGTGGCGCTGAAGTTCCTGGGGGGCGGGGTGGTCGCGATCAACAGCGCGGGCAGCGAGCGTGCGAGGCCCGGTGTGTACGCGGACCTGGTCGGCGCGGCCGTGGCCGCCGGCCTGCACTCGGTACCTCACGCCGGGGAGTGGGCTGGGCCGCAGAATATCTGGGAGACGCTGGCCTCACTCAAGCCGGAGCGCATCGGCCACGGCATCAGCGCGGTCGAGGACCCGGTCCTGCTGGCGCACCTCGCGGACATCGGGATGCCCCTGGAGGTCTGCCCCACCTCGAACGTGGCGACGGGTGTCGTGGCCTCGCTCCGGGAGCATCCGTTCGACCGGTTGCGGGCGGCGGGCGTCGTGGTCACGCTCAACTCCGACGACCCGGGCATGTTCGGCTCGTGGCTCACCGACGAGTACACGATCGCCCGCGAGGTCTTCGGTCTGAACGACGACGAGCTGGCCGAGCTCGCCCGTACCGGAGCCCGCTCGTCGTTCGCGGACGAGGACGTGAAAACCGGGATCGAAGCCGGGATCGATGCGTGGCTCGCGGCGGCGCCGGGGGCGGCTACGTCCGCTCCTCGATCGTGATCGAGTCGATGTAGACCGGCTGGGTCGGGAGGCTCGCCTCGTTCGAGCCCGGCGGAGCGGTGGTGGGCAGGGCGCCGATGTGCTGCACGACATCCATGCCCTTCGTGACCTTGCCGAAGATCGTGTAGCTCGCGCTGGGGGTGGGATCCAGGTTCGGTGCCGGCGCGAGCGTGATGAAGAACTGGCTGCCGTTCGTACCGGGTCCCGAATTGGCGTACGCGAGGATCCCGCCGTCGTCGAACGTGACCTTCTTGGAGACCTCGTTGTCGAACTGGTAGCCGGGACCACCGGTCCCGTCACCGGTGGGATCTCCACCCTGGATCACGAAGTCCGCCACGATCCGGTGGAACGTGAGCCCGTCGTAGAAGCCCTGCCGGGCCAGGAACACGAAGCTGTTCACGCCGATCGGCGCCACATCCGGATACAGCTCCATCTCCACCGTGCCGCAGCTCGTCTTCATCGTGGCGATGTACGTGGCCTTGGGGTCGATCGTCATCGGGGGGGCCTTGTCGAAGGTGGACTTCTTCTCGCCCGCGGCCTTCGGCGCCTTTCCCTTACACAGGTCCTCGGTGGTCGACGAGCTGGGCGTCGGCGTCGCGCTGGCCTTCGGGCTGCCATCGTCCGTGAGCATCGCGAACGCGGTCGCCCCCAGCCCGATCACGGCCACCACGCTGATGGCCCCGACGATACGGCTGCGGCGACGCTGTTGCCGTCGCCGTTCCGCCTGCCGGCGCGCCGCGAGCTTCGCCAGTTGCCGGTCCCTCGCACGCTTGTTG
>JALYMB010000308.1 GCA_030773935.1 Actinomycetota bacterium
GCACCGGGGTCGGCCGTGTCACCCCGGTCTCCCGGCGCAGCCGGTCCACGGCCAGGTTGTGCGCGATCGTCATGAGCCAGGTGGACAGGCGGCCGCGCGTGGCGTCGAACCGCGCGGCCTTGCGCCACGCGGTCACGAAGACGTCCTGCGTCAGCTCCTCGGCGGCCTCGCGCGTGCCCAGCAGCCGCATCCCCATGGAATAGACGGGTCGCGAGAACCGCGCGTAGAGCGCGCGGATCGCGTCGTCGTTGCCGGCTATGAGTCCGTCCACGAGCTGCTGTTCCTCTCGAGGGAGAAGGGAGCCTGTGCGACCGTTCAAGACGTTTCCTTCCGGTATACGGAGGCCGGGCGAGACCCGGTTTGCCGGACCTTGCTGCATCGATTATCGACGCGCCCGCGCGATTTCGCCATGCGGTGCCGTTTCGTCCGGAGATGCCTTCCCATCCGCGGCCGTCGGTGCTAGGGTTGCCTTCATGAGCAACCGCACGGCGGCGCGCATCGGACGCCTCGTGGTGGCCGCGTTGTGCCTCGGCGTGGGGCTCGCCGGCTCGGCGGGCGCCCAGGAGGCGCCGGCCCCTCCGCAGATCATCCACCTCTCGCTGCACGGGGTGGTGGACCCGTTCACGGCCGACTACGTAGAGGCCCAGATCGCCGCCGCGCAGGATGAGGGAGCGGCCGCGGTGCTGCTCACGATCGACACGCCCGGAGGCCTGGGTTCCTCCATGCGCCAGATCGTGCAGGCCATCTTGAACGCCGAGGTCCCGGTGATCGGCTACGTCTCGCCGGAGGGCGCCCGGGCCGCGTCGGCGGGCGCGTTCATCCTCCTGGCCTGCCCGGTGGCGGCGATGGCGCCGGGGACGAACGTGGGCGCGGCCACACCGGTGGGAGTATCGGGCGCGGTGCTGACACAGAAGGTGACCAACGACGCTGTGGCCTCGATCCGGTCCATCGCCGAACAGCGGGGCCGCAACGCGGATCTCGCCGAGGACTTCGTGCGCGACGCCACCAGTGTCACCGCGCAGACCGCTCTCGATGAGAACGTGATCGACCTGATCGCGCCCACCACCCAGGATCTGCTTGCCGCGGTGGACGGCCGGAGCGTGCAGGTGGGAGGCGGCCGCTCGGTGATGTTGGACACCGCCGGCGCGGAACTCGTCGACCGGCACCTCTCGCCCGGCGCCGCCTTCCTGCACGCCCTGTTCGACCCCACCCTCGCGTTCATCTTCTTCTGGGTCGGACTCCTGCTGGTCGTGATCGAGCTGATCGTGCCGCACCTGGGCGTGGCGGGGGTCCTCGGCGGCTCGATGCTGGTGGCGGCGTTCGCCTCGTTCGGGATGCTGCCCGTCCGGCTCATCGGGATCGTGCTGCTGATCGGGTCGGTCGTGGCGTTCGTGCTGGAGCTCCACGCGCCGGGGATCGGCGTGGCCACGGCGACGGGGGCAGCGCTCCTGATCGCCGGCGGCCTGTTCCTGTACGACGGGTCCGTGCCGAACGTGCGGGTCTCTCCGTGGGTCCTGGTGGCGATGGCGGCGATCGTGACGGCCTTCTTCACGTTCACGGTGCGCGCCGCATTACGCCTGCGGCACCGCCCACCCGTGCAGGGCCCGGGGATGATCGTGGGCACCGAGGGCATCGTGCTCGGCGACGGTCTCAGACCCGAGGGCATCGTCCGCGCGGCCTCGGAGGAGTGGAAGGCGCTCGCCGCCGGCGGCGCAACGATCCCCGGCGGGACCCGCGTGCGCATCATCGCGATCGACGGCCTGCGGCTCACCGTCGAGCCCGTGGGTGATGATGGACCATCCCCGGCCGGACTCGCCGCGCCGGGGCTCGGAGAAAGGAAGACCACGTGAACCCAGGACTGATCGCTGTGGGCGTGTTGCTGCTGCTCGTGTTCCTGCTGCTCTTCAACGCCATCAAGATCGTTCGCGAGTACCAGCGCCTCGTCGTGTTCCGGCTGGGACGAGTGATCGGCACCAAGGGGCCCGGGCTCGTGTTCCTGATCCCGTTCATCGACAAGGCGACGACCGTGGACCTGCGGGAGTTCTTCCTGGAGATCCCCCGCCAGGACTCGATCACGAAGGACAACGCGCCGATCGCCGTGGACTTCATCACGTTCTACAAGGTGATGGACCCGACCATGACCGTCGTGCAGGTCGGCAATTTCGCCGGCGCGGCCCAGGCGTTGGCGTCCACCACCCTTCGCGCGGTCATCGGCGACATCCCGCTGGACGACGTCCTCGCCAAGCGTGACGAGATCAACCACCTGCTGCGCGCGAAGCTCGACGAGGTGACCGAACGCTGGGGCGTGAAGGTCACGAACGTCGAGATCCGCGAGATCATCCCGCCTGCGGCCGTGCAGGACGCCATGACCCGGCAGATGTCCGCCGAGCGGACCCGTCGCGCCGTCGTCACCGAGGCGGAGGGAGCGAAGTCGGCGTCGATCACCGTCGCCGAGGGGAACAAGCAGTCCGCCATCCTGAACGCCGAGGGGAGCAAGGAGGCGGCGATCCTGAACGCCGAGGGCGAGCGGCAGGCCGCCATCCTGCGGGCGGAGGGCTTCGCGCTGGCGCTGCAGCGGATCTTCGAGACCGCCCAGGGCGTCGATCAGAAGACCATGACGTTGCAGTACTTCGACGCCCTGAGGCAGATCGCGGGCTCGCCGAGCTCGAAGGTCGTGGTACCGATGGAGCTGTCGAGCCTGGCCGCCGGCGTCGCCGCCCTCGTGGACGGCTCCGGAG
>JALYMB010000309.1 GCA_030773935.1 Actinomycetota bacterium
GGCTCCTCGAGCGCCCGGCGTACGATCGCGGCGCCGGTGAGCTCGTCACCCTCGAGGTCCACCTTGTCGAGCGCGGCCTGCGCGTTCAGCAAGGCCACCCCCCCGCCGGGGACGATGCCCTCTTCGACGGCGGCCTTCGTCGACTGCACGGCGTCCTCGATGCGGTGCTTCTTCTCCTTGAGCTCGACCTCGGTGGCTGCACCGACCTTGATGACCGCCACGCCGCCGGACAGCTTCGCCAGCCGCTCCTGCAGCTTCTCGCGGTCGTAGTCGGAGTCGGTCTTCTCGATCTCGGCCTTGATCTGGTTGATCCGGCCCTGAACGTCCTCCTGCTTGCCGTTGCCCTCGACGATCGTCGTCTCATCCTTCGTGACGATCACCTTGCGGGCCTGGCCGAGCAGGTCCATGGTCGCGTTCTCGAGCTTGAGGCCGACCTCCTCGGAGATCACCGTGCCGCCCGTGAGGATCGCGATGTCCTGCAGCATGGCCTTGCGGCGGTCGCCGAAGCCCGGGGCCTTCACCGAGGCGCTACGGAACGTGCCGCGGATCTTGTTGACCACCAGCGTGGCGAGGGCCTCGCCCTCGACATCCTCTGCGAGCACGAGCACCGGCTTGCCGGCCTGCATGACCTTCTCGAGTACCGGGAGCAGGTCCTTGACCGCGGAGATCTTGGAGTTCGCGATGAGGATGTAGGGGTCCTCGAGGACCGCCTCCATGCGCTCGGGGTCGGTGACGAAGTACGGCGAGATGTAGCCCTTGTCGAACCGCATGCCCTCGGTGAACTCGAGCTCCATGCCGAAGGTGTTGGACTCCTCGACGGTGATGACGCCGTCCTTGCCGACCTTGTCGACGGCCTCGGCGATCTGGCGACCGATCTCGGGGTCCGCGGCAGAGATGGCGCCGACGTTGGCGATCTCGTCCTTGTCGTCCACCTCTTTCGACTGGTTCTTGATGGCCTCAACGGCGAGCTCGGTGGCGCGCTCGATGCCCCGCTTGAGGCTCATGGGGTTGGCGCCGGCCGCGACGTTGCGCAGCCCTTCCTTCACGATCGCCTGCGCGAGCACGGTGGCCGTCGTCGTGCCGTCACCGGCGACGTCGTCGGTCTTCTTCGCGACCTCCTTGACCAGCTCGGCGCCGATCTTCTCGATCGGGTCGTCCAGCTCGATCTCCTTGGCGATCGAGACGCCGTCGTTCGTGATCGTGGGTGCCCCCCACTTCTTCTCGAGGACGACGTTGCGGCCCTTGGGGCCCAGCGTGATCTTCACGGCGTTCGCGAGCTGGTCCATGCCCCGCTCCAGCGTCCGCCGTGCGTCCTCGTCGAACGCGATGATCTTCGGTGCCATATTGCCTCCTTGGTCCTATCGGCCTTCTCAGCGCAGGGTCCCGACTGCTAGCACTCGGCCCTGTCGAGTGCTAACGATTGTACCTCCCCGGGGGGCGGGTCTGACAACGGATCTGACGAGCGAAGCTCACCCCGGGCTCGCTTGGCGGTGGCCGCAGGCGCAACCTCATCCGACGCCCCGCCCGGTAGCATCCGCCGCGATGACCGACATGCCTGCCTGGAAACGCCGATACCTGGCGCCGCGGATCGACGACGTGACCTGGGCCTCGCAGCGGCCGGACCGGCTGGGTGTGGTCTCCACCGAGTCCGGCTCCTCGCAGGCGTGGGCATGGGATCTGTCCAGCGGCGAGCGACGGCAGGCCTCGGCCGAGGGTGTCGGCGCCGAGGAGGTGCACGTCCTTCCGGACGGCTCCGGCGTCGTGTGGTGGCTCGACCCTGTGGGCGACGAGCGGGGGCGATGGCTGGTCACCCCGTTCCAGGGTGGCGAGCCACGACCCCTGCTGCCCGGCGTGCCGGACGGATGGGCGACCGGCCTGTCGCTCGTCGGGGGCACGATCGCGGTCGGCCTGGCCACGGACGATGACTACCGGGTGTTCGTCTCGGCGGACGGCGAGCCCGCCCGCGAGCTGTACCGGCACGCCCAACCGGCGGGCGTGGGGCGCGAGTACCCCTCGGGGACCGGCGGGCTCTCGGCGGATGGCGCGCTGGTGTGCATCCGTCACGCCGAGCACGGCGACATCGAGCGGACCGCGCTCCGAGTTCTGGACGTGCGGACGGGCGCGACGGTGGGGGACCAGCTCGACGAGGGCCTCTCGCTGACGGCGGCCGGATGGTCACCGGTCACCGGCGACCGGCGGCTCGTCGTCTCCCAGGAGCTCAGCGGCATCGAGCGTCCCGCGATCTGGGACCTCGAGACCGGCACCCGCGAGGCCGTCGCTCTCCCGGCCCTGCCGGGCCCCGTCACGTGGTGCGACTGGTGGCACGACGCGAGCGCCGTGCTGCTCCACCACGAATTCGCGGGAAGCCAGCAGCTCCTTCGGGCGGACCTCGCGACCGGCGACGTGACCACGTTGCTCGACGAGCCCGGCACGATCTCGGTCGCCGCGGTCCGATCCGACGGAGAGGTCTGGTTCCGGCAGGACGCCGGCGCCACCCACCCGGTGATCCGCGACCTCGGGGGCCGCGAGGTGCTGCCGCTCGGGACGGATCGGGCGCCGGCGGGCCGTCCGTACGTCGCGATCTCCTTCTCGAACCCGGACGGTGAGGAGATCCACGGCTTCGTCATCACGCCCGAGGGTGCCCCGCCCTTCCCCGCCGTCGTGCATGTGCACGGCGGCCCCAACTGGCAGGACCGCGACGAGTTCGAGCCCGACGTCCAGGCGTTCGTCGACGCGGGCTACGCGGTCCTGCTCGTGAACTACCGGGGTTCGACGGGACGCGACACGGCGTTCCGAGAGCGGCTCCGGGGCGACATCGGCTTCCCGGAGTCCCAGGACATCCTGGCCGGGCTCGACCACGTGGTCGCACAGGGCCTGGTCGACCCGGACCGGGTCATCCTGGAGGGCTGGTCGTGGGGCGGCTACCTCGCGCTCCTCAACGCGGGCCTGCATCCCGACCGGTGGCGGGCGGTGCTGGGA
>JALYMB010000310.1 GCA_030773935.1 Actinomycetota bacterium
GCGGGAACCGACCCGGCAACCACAGCACGGAGGCCGAGGCCGGGCGCGACTACCTCATCGCCCAGGGCCTGCCGAGCTCCTCGGTCTCGGCCGAGCCCGTGGGCAACACCACGTACGAGAGCCTCCGGGCTCTGGCGGGATGGATGGAGCAGCGCCAGTTGCACTCGGCGTTCCTGGTCTCCGATCCCTGGCACAACCTGCGGATCGAGCGGATGGCCGCGGATCTCGGCTTCGAGGGGCACGCCTCGGCCACCTGGACCTCCGCTGCCAGGAGCGAGGAGACGCGCCTGGGCGGCTACGTCCGCGAGACCTTTGCGTACCTCTACTACCGGGTCACCGGTCGCTGAGGTCCCCCGGCCTACGCCGTTCGGCCGCAGATCCGTCGGACGACCAGGGGTGGAGGGGGGGCGCTCCCTACCCTCAGTCGGGTATCGATGGCCATACAGGGATCGGCCGAGGGTGCCGACCGTTCAGGCAGGAGGAGAAGATCCGCATGGGCGAGCACATCTACGGCGACCAGGCCTGGGGGGGGCCGTACACGGCGTACGTGCGACGACTCGGCGGGGATCCGGCCCTGGAGTTCGAACCCATCTTCGAGGCCATCCCTTATGGCGCCTTTGCGATCGACGTCCTGGGACGCGTGTTGTATGTGAACCAACGGTACGCGTCGCTCGCCGGGATCGCCCGCGGCATGACGCTGGAAGAAGTGATCGCCATCTGCGACATCCGTGACCTCTCCTGGAACTCTCTGCGCGAGGAGGCACTGCCCGAGGCGCAGGTGCTCCTGGACGGCCAGGAGATCGGCCAGTCCCTACTGCGCATGCGGAGTCCTGTGGACGGTCGCGAGTTCGTGGTGGCATCCGACTGCCGGCCCGTCCGGGGACTCGACGGCCGGGTGATCGGCGCGGTCGTGATCGCAAGGGAGATCTCCGAGGAGATGGCGCTGGCGATCAGTGTTCGACAGGTCGCCGAGGAACAGGCCTCCACCGACCACGTCTCGGTCACCTGAAGCGCCGCCGCAGACGCCGCCGTCTCACGTGACCGTGAGCGTCCCGACCATCCCTTTGGACTGGTGATACCGGCAATGGAACGGGTAGCTCCCCGCCGGAAGGTCGATCTGCACGTCCTGCGAGGAAGCCGGGGACATCGCGACATCGATGCTCTGCCCGTCCACGGTGAAGGTGTGCGGCGTGCTCGGGGTGCTGTTCTTGATCGTGATGGTGTCGCCGGAGGCGACCGTCAGCTTGGAGGGGGTGAACACGTAGTTGCTCTGGGTGACCGTGGCAACGGATTTCCCGCCGCCTCCGCCGGTGCCGCCTCCGCCGTTACCGTAGCCTCCGCTGTGCCCGTAGCCGCCGCCGCTCGTGGGCGTCGGGGATCCGCCCGAGCCGGAGCTGGACGGGCTGCCTCCGTAGATGCCCCCACCCGACCCCGCCGAGCTCGTGTCGCTCGCGCACGCCGCCCCGGTCAGGGCCATCACCAGCACCATCACCACGCCAAATCGTCCGGCCATCGATCCCTCCTCTGCAGTCACCAGGAGATACGG
The DNA here is from genome assembly GCA_030773935.1 of Actinomycetota bacterium. GTDB lineage: Bacteria > Actinomycetota > UBA4738 > UBA4738 > HRBIN12 > JALYMB01. The sequence goes on from JALYMB010000310.1 coordinate 1,547, forward strand.
TCGAGCGGGCCGGGCGGACTGTCGCACGCCGGCGATACCATGGCCCCATGCCCACCCCCCGGGAGCGCTCCGAGGAGATCGAGCGGCTGACGCTGCAGCCGCTCGCGTGCTTCGCCGACGCCTCGAAGGGGCGCGACCGGGACGAGCCGGCGGATCCGCTCCGCACCGTGTGGCAGCGGGATCGCGACCGGATCGTGCACGCCAAAGCCTTCCGGCGCCTGAAGCACAAGACCCAGGTGTTCCTGGCTCCCCAGGGTGACCACTATCGGGTGCGGCTCACCCATACGCTGGACGTCAGCCAGATCGCGAGGACGGTGGCGCGGGCGCTTCGGCTGAACGAGGACCTCACCGAGGCCATCGCCCTGGGCCACGACCTGGGGCACACACCGTTCGGGCATCTGGGGGAGCAGGCGCTCTCGCCCCTGCTGGACCGCCCGTTCCGTCATTCGGAGCAGAGCTTGCGGGTCGTGGAGTACCTCGAGAACGAGGGTGAGGGTCTCAATCTCACCTGGGAGGTACGCGACGGCATCCTTCACCACCCCTGGTCCATGCCCTCGCCGTCCACGCTCGAGGCGCAGATCGTGCGGTTCGCCGACCGTATCGCCTACCTGAACCACGACGTGGACGACGCGGTTCGCGCCGGCGTGCTCGCCGTGCAGGAGCTCCCGCAGGGCCCGGCCGGTACGCTCGGCGCCACGCATTCGGAGCGCATCAACACGCTCGTGACCGACCTCGTCACCTCCAGCGAGGGGCAGCCCGAGATCCGGCTGTCACCTCCGGTCTTCGCCGCGCTGGACGAGCTGCGCGACTTCATGTTCCAGCAGGTGTACATGCGCGCCGGCGCCCACGACGAGCAGGAGAAGGCCATCGCGGTCGTGCGGGCGCTCTTCGGCTGGTTCCTGGAACATCCCCAGGAGCTCCCGCCCGAGTACCATCGGACGCCCGGGGACCTTCCGACCCGCGTCGCCGACTTCATCGCCGGCATGACGGACCGGTACGCTCTTCGGACCTACGAGCAGCTCTTCCTTCCCCAGGGTTGGCTCCTCGACTAGGAAGCGGGACAGGTGGCGGGCAGGATCCGGCAGGAGGACGTCGAGGCCGTCAAGGAACGGACCGACATCAGCAAGCTCGTGGGCCAGTACCTCACGCTGAAGCGTTCCGGCCACGACTCGCTCAGCGGGCTCTGTCCCTTTCACCAGGAGAAGACGCCCAGTTTCAGCGTGAGCCCGGCCAAGCAGGTCTTCTACTGCTTCGGCTGCGGCAAGGGTGGCGACGCCATCACCTTCCTCTGCGAGCTGGAGCACCTCACCTACGTCGAGGCCATGGAGCGACTCGCCCAGCAGGCCGGCGTGACGCTGCGGTACGAGGGGGACTCGCCGGCGGAGCGGAGGAAGGCCGCGCGCCGTCTGGCGCTGCACCGGGCGAACGAGGAGGCGGCCACGCTGTATCACCAGATGCTTGCGGACGGGCGGGAGGCCGCGGACGCCCGGTCCTACCTCGCCGAGCGCGGGATCGATCCCGCAGCCGCCGACCATTTCCAGATCGGCTACGCGCCCGCCTACCCCGACTTCCTGTTGAGGCGGCTCACGAGCCTGGGGCCGGAGATCCTCCTGGAGGCGGGCGTGGCCACCCGCGGGGACGACGGCACGGTCCGGGATCGTTTCCGGGGGCGCATCACGTTCCCCGTCCACGACCTGCAGGGACGAGGGGTCGGGATCGGCGCAAGGATCCTCCCCAGCGACCCACGCGCCGGAGATCAGGCGAAGTACCTCAACACCGCCGAGACCCCGATCTACCGCAAGAACGAGCTGCTGTACAACCTGCACCGCGCCCGGGGCGCGATCGCGACGTCGGGGGAGGCCTTCGTGGTGGAGGGCTACACCGATGTGATCGCCCTGCATCAGGCCGGGATCGAGAACGCCGTGGCGACCTGCGGCACGGCGTTGGGAGAAGAGCATTTCCGGTTGCTCAGCCGGTTCGCCCAGCGGGCGATCCTGGCGTTCGACTCCGACGAGGCGGGCGCCCGCGCGGCCGAGCGGGCGTTCGCGTTCCAGGAGGCCTACCCGGTGCAGGCGGTGGTGATGATCATCCCGCAGGGGCTCGATCCCGCGGACTTCGTGCACGCCCACGGGGCCGAGGCCGTGCATCTGGCCGCCAAGGCCGGCCGCCCCCTGGTGGAGTACATGTTGCGCCGGACCATCGGACGCCACGACCTGTCCACGGTGGAGGGTCAGAGCGTGGCGGTGTCCGCGGTGATGCCGATCCTCCAGCGCCTCACGGACCCCGTGCGACGCAGCGAGTACGGACACCTGGTGGCTGATCTCGCCGGCGTGGCCGAGCGGTCGGTCCTGGCCACCATGGACCGGCACGGCGCAGGCGCGAGTCCTGCCGACGTCGCGAAGGCGGTGAAGCGCGGCACGGCCGCGGAGCGCGTCGAGCGTGAGATGTTGAAGCTCCTTGTGCGCGACGCCGGCATCTATCAGGAGTTCGCGCCGAAGCTGAGCGAGGATCACTTCCGTTCCCAGGTTGCGCGCCGCGCCTTCATCGCCATCCGCGGATCGGGTGGCGACGTGGCCCTGCTGGCCGGCGGCGCCGACGAGAGGCTCGCCGCCACCGTGTCGGCGTTGGTCGTGGAGCCGCTGGACGGAGAGCCGACGCTCGAGTATGCCGAGCACGTCTGGACGCGGCTGCAGGAGTTCCTGCTGAAGAGCCGGAGCGATGCCCTGCGGATGCGTCTGCAGAAGCTGAACCCGACCACCGAGCCCGGCTACGACGTCCTGTTCAACGAGCTCGTGACGATCGACGGGGAGCTGCGGCGTCTGCGCCACGGCGAACGCGACGCCGTGTGAGCTCCCTCGAGCCTCGATGGTCTCTCCCAGCTCCGCCGGGTCGACGCGCGCTGCTTTTCCGTACACTTCCGGACATCCTTTCCCTGGCACTCGAGGAGTTGCGTTGAGCGAACCGGCTCGCGAGATCATGAGCCTGGACGAAGTGAAGGAGACGATCACCGCCAAGGGTCGCGAGCGCGGGTTCGTCACCTCTGAGGACCTCCTCGAAGCGGTCCCCGTCGACGACTTCACCCCCGAGCAGGTGGAGGAGTTCCTCACCCAGGTACAGGACCACCTGTCCGCCGAGGGCATCGAGGTCATCGAGGTTCCCGGTGAGGATGCTGATCCGGCGACCAACGTCCGGATCGAGGTCGACCTCCTCAAGGCGCCGACCAACGACCCGGTGCGCATGTACCTCAAGGAGATCGGCAAGGTCCCGCTCCTCACGGCCGCGCAGGAGGTGGACCTGGCCCGCCGGATCGAGGCCGGCGAGTTCTCCACCGCGTTGCAGCGCCAGTTGCTGGACGATCCCAAGCCCGAGCCGAAGCAGTTGCGTCTGGTCGTGGAGCGGACGTGGGGCGTGCGCGATCATCAGCTCACGGCGTTCGGCAAGGTGGAGGGCATCGGCCGCGACAGGATCGTGAAGAGCTATCGCCCCAAGACCCACGAGGAGCTCACCGGGTTCCTGCACCGGGTGGAGCGCGACGGTCAGCTTGCCAAGCGCAAGCTGATCGAGGCGAACCTGCGACTCGTGGTGAGCATCGCGAAGCGTTACGTGGGCCGCGGCATGCTGTTCCTGGATCTGATCCAGGAGGGCAACCTCGGCCTGATCCGTGCGGTCGAGAAGTTCGACTACTCCAAGGGCTACAAGTTCTCGACCTACGCAACGTGGTGGATCCGGCAGGCCATCACGCGTGCGATCGCCGACCAGGCGCGCACGATCCGCATCCCCGTGCACATGGTGGAGACCATCAACAAGCTCGTTCGCGTGCAGCGCCAGCTGTTGCAGGATCTGGGACGCGAGCCCACCCCCGACGAGATCGGCAAGGTCATGGGGATCGGCGCCGACAAGGTACGCGAGATCCTGAAGGTGTCGCAGGAGCCGGTCTCCCTGGAGACGCCGATCGGCGAGGAGGAGGACTCCCACCTCGGCGACTTCATCGAGGACGCGGAGGCCGTCGTCCCGGTGGACGCCGCCAGCTTCATCCTTCTGCAGGAGCAGCTGGAGGGCGTGCTGCACACACTCAGTGAACGCGAGAAGAAGGTGATCCAGCTGCGGTTCGGCCTGGTGGACGGGCACCCGCGCACGTTGGAGGAGGTCGGCCGCGAGTTCGGCGTCACCCGAGAGCGGATCCGTCAGATCGAATCCAAGACGCTCTCGAAGCTGCGGCACCCCTCGCGCAGCCAGAAGCTGCGCGACTACCTCGAGTAGCGGCTCCTAGTTCCAGGCCGCGTCCTCGTCGGCCGTGTCGCTCAGGCGGTTGTGGATCGCGACCCGGGTGCGTCGGATCGCGTCGAGGCTCGCCACGGTGGCCTGGTCGGCCAGTCGCTGCGCCCGCTCGCCCACGACGCGCAGGGCGGGGTTGGCCGCGATGCCCGACGGCAGCTCGCGTTGCGGACCCTTCACGACGTAGGGGTCGTCCTCGGTGAGGATCGTGCGCTTGGCGACGGCGTAGCCGGCCGCCAGACCGATCAGGAGCCCGGTGCGGAACTTCATGGGTCACGTCCTTCCGTGTCGGATGGGGCGCACAGGCTACCTCGGGTCGCACAGGGGTGCTTGGTATGCTGCCCCTCGTCCATTCCGGGGTAGCTCAATCGGCAGAGCGGCGGACTGTTAATCCGTAGGTTGTGGGTTCGAGTCCCACCCCCGGAGCTGCAAAACTGCAGGTAGAAGCCGGTTTCTGGCGGACGGGCTCACGCTCCAACCAGATGTGTCCCGCGGTGGTCCCGCGGCGGTTTCGAGTTCGTCGTGACAAAGCCGCATCGCGGCGGCTATCCGCGCATCTCGAGTTGCCAGTTCCTATGACAGTTCGAGTTGTCAGTTCCCGCGACAACTCCGCAGTGGTGGGACGCGTCGGTTCCGGAGGCTAGCACGAGCTCCTGGCGTCAGCCCGCGCGCTACCTGACACCTAAGGGCATTTCCCGCTCGCTGTGGACGAGGGGGCGTCGGTCAGCGTCGTCTCGCTTCCGCGTGTTCGGGGAGGTGGAGAGTCGAGATCGGTGACTTCTTCACGGTGGAGACCGCGTTCCTCAGGACGCTCTACGTGCTGTTCTTCATCGAGGTCGCAACCCGACGCCTTCACATCACCGCGGCGACCCGAAACCCGGATGCAACCTTCGTCACCCAACAGGCACGCAACCTGTGCTCGAGCTGGATCAGCGCGAGACACCGGTGCGCTTCCTGATCCGTGACCGAGACTCCAACGCGCAGCACCATGTAGAGGAGTGAGAACAGCATGCGTGCATCCTGGACACCTCCTGGTCAGGATGCGAATCGGCGTTTCGGCATCCCTCAAGTCTTGTGCAGGGTGTTCGCCGCCCCTATTGACCCGACGTGCCAGGCGTAGGAGCCGGCGCAACAACAATCGAATTGAGCGCGTCCACCACTTCCCGGCGGACCGAGTCGTCCGCGTCGGACCCCAGCACCACGAACATCTGGAACTCACGTCCGGCATCCGAGAACCCAACAACGTGCGCCGAGGTTCCGAGGCACTCCAGCGGTCCGACCAGCGGGCCGAGGTCCAGCCGCTCCGGGCGCGGGGGGACGTTCACCGGCGTGTTTGGCGACGTGTATTCAACGAGCCAGAACAGGACGCCGTCGCTCGGCAATGATTCGATCGCGGCTGTTGGAGCGCAGTCGCCGTCGGTTGGGAAGTTCCAGGAACCGGCGACCAAGTCGACCGTGGGATCGATCATGGTGATGTCCGTCCCGTTCTCGAACGTCCATGCACTCGGGAGGGTGACTTGGACGCCGGCCGAGGAACCGTGGGTCACAAACGGCGGTGGCGACGCGGGTTCGGACGCGGGTCCGACGCTCTGGGAGGGCAGGCCGCCACCCAAGGGTAGGAGTGCTGCGAGGGCAATCGCAAGGAGCGTCACGACGGCCGCGATCGCCCCTACGC
>JALYMB010000311.1 GCA_030773935.1 Actinomycetota bacterium
TCCGTGGCCGAGTCGACGTCCGTGAGCGCCGCCGCCGCGACGCGCACGACGGCGCGGACCGGGAGCTCGCAACGCCCCCGTCCCAAGTCCAAGCGGAAGCCACCGGCGAAGCGGAAGCGGAGGTAGCTCGTGGAGCTCGAACAGATCAAGGCCCTGATCCGCGACGTGCCGGATTTCCCGCAGCAGGGCATCGTCTTCAAGGACATCACCCCGGTGCTCTCCGACCCCATCGCCTTCTCCACCCTGATCGACCTCATCGTCGTGCACTTCGGCCGCGGCAACGTGGACAAGGTCGTCGGCATCGAGGCGCGGGGCTTCATCCTGGCTTCGCCGGTTGCCTACCACTTCGGGGCCGGGTTCGTGCCCGTGCGCAAGCAGGGGAAGCTGCCCTCGGCGACCGTGGCCCAGGAGTACGAATTGGAGTACGGCACCGCGACGCTGGAGATCCACCGCGACGCCGTCCGGTCCGGCGAGCGCGTGCTGATCGTGGACGACGTGCTCGCGACGGGTGGGACCGCCAGAGCCACGGTCTCACTGGTGGAGCAGATCGGCGGCACGGTGTGCGGGATCGCCTGCCTCATCGAGCTCGGCTTCCTGAAGGGTCGCGAGAAGCTCCCCGGCCACGAGCTGTTCACGCTGATCCATTACTGATCGGGTCGGCGGTCCGATCTTCCCGTCCGGTCCGGCTCCTGCCCGTAGACTTCACCGTAGGAGGCGAGCGTGGACAGTCGCGAACAGACCCGAGCCGACCGTCGTGGCGGTCTGCTCTCGCGCCTGCGTCCGGGGGATCCCCAGACCGCGCGCGCGTCCTTCGAGGCTCTGATCCGCAACGTCCGCAGCTACAACCCGAAGGCCGACCTGAAGCAACTGCAGCGCGCCTACGCGCTGGCCGAGGCCTCGCACGAGGGCCAGAAGCGGATGTCGGGCGAGGACTTCGTGGAGCATCCCCTGGCCGTCGCCAACATCCTGGCGGACCTGCGGCTGGACACCACCAGTCTGGTGGCCGCCCTGTTGCACGACACCGTTGAGGACACCGACGTCTCCCTGGAGCAGCTCGAGGAGGAATTCGGCGCCGAGGTGACGCGCATCGTCGACGGCCTCACGAAGCTCGACGCCCTGACGTTCCACAGCCGCGAGCAGGAGCAGGCGGAGAACGTCCGCAAGATGATCGTGGCGATGGCCGGCGACATCCGGGTGCTGCTGATCAAGCTGGCGGACCGACTGCACAACATGCGGACGCTGGGGGCGCTCCGTCCGGAGAAGCAGAGCCTGACGGCAACCGAGACGCTCGAGATCTACGCGCCGCTCGCCGATCGCCTGGGCGTCCAGGAGATGAAGTGGGAGCTCGAGGACCTCTCCTTCAAGACCCTGCATCCCGGTCCGTATCGGGAGATCGCCTCGCTCGTGGAGAAGCGGCGCGACGAGCGCCAGGAGCTGATCGACGACGTGCTGGCGGCGACGCGCGGCAAGCTCAGGGAACTCGGTGTGAAGTCCGAGGTCGAGGGTCGTCCGAAACACCTCTACTCGATCTACGAGAAGATGGTGATCCGCGGCAAGGAGTTCAACGAGATCTACGACCTGGTCGGCGTGCGGATCATGGTCGACAACCTCCGCGACACCTACGCGGCTCTGGGGGCCGTCCATTCCCTGTGGAAGCCGGTTCCCGGCAGGTTCAAGGACTACGTGGCGATGCCCAAGTCCAACATGTACCAGTCGCTGCACACGACGGTGGTGGGCCCCGGGGGCTCACCCCTCGAGATCCAGATCCGAACGCGAGCGATGCACCGCACCGCACAGTTCGGCATCGCCGCGCACTGGCGGTACAAGGAGGGGTCCAAGCAGGCACGGGAGGCCGCCGACATCGCCTGGCTCGGTCAGATGATGGAGTGGCTGAAGGACATGGCCGATCCTCGCGAGTTCATGGAGGGTCTGAAGATCGACCTCTACGGTGGCCAGGTCTTCGTGTTCACGCCCAAGGGCGACGTCGTGAACCTGCCGGCGGGGGCCACCCCGGTCGATTTCGCGTACTCGATCCACACCGACGTCGGCCACCGCACGGTCGGCGCGAAGGTGAGCGGAAAGCTCGTTCCGCTCGACTACGAGCTGCGAACGGGCGACAGCGTGGAGGTGCTGACCTCGCGCGCCCAGGGCGAGGGTCCCAGCCAGGACTGGCTGAAGTTCGTGAAGACGCCCCGCGCCCGCAACAAGATCCGCCAATGGTTCAGCCGCGGGCGGCGCGAGGATGCCATGGAGCACGGGCGCGACGCCCTGCACCGACTGATGCGCAAGCAGAACGTGCCGTTCAAGCGCCTGGCCACCGAGGAGGCCCTCGCACAGGTGGCCACGGACCTCAAGGTCCCGAATCTCGAGGCCCTGTACGTGGCGGTGGGAGAGGGGCACGTCTCCCCCCAGTCGGTCATGGCGCGTCTGTCGCGTCTGGTGACCGGCACCGACGAGCACGACGTCACCGAGGTCCCGCTGGCACGGCCGGTGACGCTCCGCCGCGATGACGTCGCGCAGGGCGTCGTGGTGCGGGGCGCCACGGACCTGTGGGTCCGGTTGGGCCGGTGCTGCACTCCCGTTCCCGGGGACGAGATCCTGGGGTTCGTGACGCGGGGGCAAGGTGTGAGCGTGCATCGCGTCGACTGCCCGAACGCGACGTCGCTGCAACGCCAGCCCGAGCGGCTGATCGAGGTCAGCTGGGCGGAGGGCAAGTCCACCAGCTTCGTCGTGGCGATCCAGGTGGAGGCGCTCGATCGAACCCGGCTGCTCTCGGACGTGGCGACGGTGTTGAGCGACTCGCACGTGAACATCCTGTCGGCAACCTCGGCGACGGGACGCGACCGGATCACGCGACTCCGGTTCACCTTCGAGCTCGCCGACATCACGCACCTGTCCAACGTCCTGGGGGTCGTGAAGAGGGTCGACGGCGTCTTCGACGCGTACCGGATCCTGCCCAGCTAGATGCGCGTCGTGCTGCAGCGGGTGGCGCGCGCCTCCGTGAGCGTGGAAGGCGAACGGGTCGCCGCGATCGGCCCCGGGTTCCTGCTCCTGGTGGGGATCGGCGCCAAGGACGGCGACGGCGAGGTCGAACGCATGGCCGGGAAGATCGCGAGCCTCCGCGTGTTCGCCGACGCCGAGGGGAAGATGAACCTCGCGCTGGGCGACGTGGGGGGCGAGATCCTCGTGGTCTCCCAGTTCACGCTCTACGGCGACCTGCGCAAGGGGCGCCGCCCGTCGTGGACCGGGGCCGCCGAGCCGGACCTCGCGGCCGAGCGCGTGGAGGCGTTCGCGCAAGCCCTGGAGGCGAGGGGTCTGAAGGTCGGGCGGGGCGTGTTCGGCGCCCACATGGCCGTCGACCTCCTGAACGACGGCCCGGTCACGATGGTCCTGGACGCGTCCGAGCTGTGACCGGACTCCGGCGGCGAGGGTCGGCCCGGCCGCTACGATAGGCGACCTGATGTGGCGGGACGTCTTCGACCGGAACCCGTACGGCACGAACTGCTGGCTGCTCGCGGCCGACGGCAGCGAGGAGGCCGTCGTGGTCGACCCGGGCTTCGAACCGGCGAGCGTGCACGCGCTCCTGGATGCCGCCGGCAAGCGCCCCGTCGCCGTCCTGCTCACGCACGCCCACGTCGATCACGCCGCCGAGGCCGGCGACTTCTGCGGCGACGACGTGCCGCTCTACGTCCACCCCGCCGACGCGGTGGCCTTCGCCGACCCCGCCGCATGGGGCGCGGGATTCGCGAACCCGCTCGCTCCCGTGAAGGATCTGCGCATCGTCGAGGACGGCGACGCGCTCTCCCTGGCCGGGTTCCGGATCGAGGTCCTGCACACCCCCGGCCACACGCCCGGACACTGCGTCTTCCGCACCGACGTGGACCTCGTGCTCTCCGGCGATCTCGTGTTCGCCGGCGCGATCGGCCGGTCGGACTTCCCGAACTCCTCGCCCCGCGACATGGAGCGGAGCCTGCGGCGGTTCCTCGAGCTGCCCGACGCGCTGGAGGTCCTGCCGGGCCACGGCGCCACCACCACCGTGGCCGTCGAGCGGACGACCAACCCGTTCCTCGTGGGCCTGGCCTGATGGAGCTCGCCCCGCCCCGCGGCACGATCGACCTGCTCCCTGCGCGGTCGGAGGCGATCCTCGGCCTGTACGAGGAGGCACACCGCGCCTCCCGCCTGTTCGGGTTCCGCTACGTGGAGACGCCGACCTTCGAGCACACGGACCTGTTCGCGCGCACGTCCGGCGAGACCTCCGACGTGGTGACGAAGGAGATGTACACGTTCGAGGACAAGGGGGGTCGCTCGCTCACGCTGCGGCCCGAGCAGACCGCCGGCGTCGTGCGGGCCTACCTTCAGCACGCTCACGACCTGCCCTCGCCCTTCAAGGGGTACTACGTGGGATCGCAGTTCCGGCACGGACGTCCGCAGGCCGGCCGGCTTCGTGAGTTCCGTCAGTGGGGCGTCGAGGTGATCGGCGTGGCCGGACCCGCCGCCGACGCCGAGATCGTCGCCCTCGCGGACCGGTACCTCCGAGAGCGGGGCCTGCTCACCCTCGTCCTGCACCTGAACTCGATCGGCGATGAGGTGTGCCGGCCGGCCTACCGCCAGCTGCTGATCGGGCACCTCGAGCCGCATCTCGACGACCTGGACGAGGACTGCCGCATCCGGTTGCACACGAACCCGCTGCGGATCCTCGACTGCAAGGTCGACGGCAGGAAGGCGTTCGTGCTGGATGCCCCGGTGATCTCCGATCACCTGTGCGACGGGTGCGCGACGCATTTCGCCGAGGTTCGCGCCTCCCTGGACGCGGCCGGCGTGGCCTACGAGCACGACCCCCGGCTGGTGCGCGGGCTCGACTACTACACCCGCACCGCCTTCGAGTTCGCGGCGGGCTCGCTCTCGCAGGCGCAGGCGACGGTGTGCGCCGGAGGGCGCTACGACGGGCTGGCCGAGACGCTGGGCGGGCCGCCGACGCCCGGTGTCGGCTTCGCGCTGGGCTTGGACCGGGTGCTGCTCGCCATGGAGGGAGAGGGCGTGCCGATGCCCGAGGGACGCGGGCCCACGTGCTTCGTCGTGGCGATCGGGGAGGATGCGGCGGACGCCGCTCCGGGTCTCGTGGCGGATCTCCGGGCCGCGGGCGTGGCCACGGCGAGCGCGTACGAGGAGCGCCCCCTGAAGGCGCAGCTGAAGATGGCCGACCGCGCCGGTGCCGCGTTCGTGGCGATCCTCGGCGACAGGGAGATGGCCGAGGGCGCGATCACGCTGCGCCGGCTGCTCGACGGCGTCCAGAAGACGGTGCCTGCGGCGGATGTGGTGTCATGGCTCACCCGGCTCGATGGATGGACGGAGTGACCGTGCCCGAACCCAGCACCATGCGGACCGCGATGCGCACGCACGCGTGCGGCGAGCTGCGTGCTGACCACGCCGGCGAGGAGGTGGCGCTGTGCGGCTGGGTGGCGCACCGCCGGGACCACGGCGGCGTGACCTTCATCGACCTGCGCGACCGCGAGGGCGCCGTGCAGCTCGTGTTCCACCCCACCGAGGCACCGGAGGCGCACGCCGCCGCGCAGGGTCTGGGCGGGGAGGACGTCGTGCGTGTGGCGGGTCTCGTGCGCGCTCGGCCCGAAGGTATGCGCAATCCCAACCTCGGCACCGGCGACGTCGAGGTGGCGGCCTCCGCGGTGGAGGTGCTCACGGAGGCCGAGACCCCGCCGTTCCCGATCCAGGACTACACCGAGGCGAACGAGATGCTGCGCCTGAAGTACCGCTACCTGGACCTTCGGCGCCCGGAGATGACCCGCCGGATGCGGCTGCGCCACGAGGTGAGCCGGATCACGCGCCGGTACCTCGACGAGCGCGGGTTCGTCGAGATCGAGACGCCGATGCTCACGCGCAGCACCCCGGAGGGCGCGCGCGATTTCCTGGTGCCGTCGCGCCTGGCGCGCGGCTCGTTCTACGCACTGCCGCAATCGCCGCAGCAGCTGAAGCAGCTCCTCATGGTGGCGGGGCAGGACCGCTATTACCAGATCGTCCGCTGCTTCCGGGACGAGGACCTGCGGGCCGACCGGCAGTTCGAGTTCACGCAGCTCGACATCGAGATGGCGTTCATCACCGAGGAGGACGTCATCGGCCTGATGGAGCCGCTCATGGCGCGGCTGCTGAAGGAGCTGCGCGACGCGGATGTCGCCACCCCGTTCCCACGCCTGACGTACGTGGACATGCTCGAGCGATACGGTTCGGACAAGCCCGACCTGCGCTACGGGATGGAGCTCGTCGACCTCGGAGAGGTGTTCGGGGGCACGGGGTTCAACGCCTTCGCGTCGGTGCTCGCCGGCGACGGACGCATCAAGGCGATCTGCGCGCCCGGGGGAGCGGATCTCTCGCGAAAGGAGCTCGACGCACTGATCCAGGAGACGAAGGGCCGGGGTGCGGCGGGTCTCGTCTGGATGGTCGTCGAGGAACAGGGCGTGCGTTCGCCGGTGGAGAAGCACCTGACGCCCGAGGAGATCGCCGGCGTGCTCGAGGTGACGGGAGCGAGCCCGGGGGACCTCCTCTTGCTGGTCGCCGATCGCGCCGACCGGGTGGCCGTCGCCCTCGACGGGCTCCGCCGCACGATGGCGGCCCGGCTCGATCTGATCCCCGAGGATGCCTGGGCGTTCTGCTGGATGGTGGATCCGCCACTGTTCGAATGGAGCGAGGACGAGGGCAAGTGGAACTCCGTGCATCACCTGTTCACCGCCCCCGCAGGAGAGGATCTGGACCCCAGGACCGCCACCGCCCGGGGATACGACCTGGTGTTGAACGGCTTCGAGCTCGGCGGCGGCAGCATCCGCATCCACGAGCCCGAGGTGCAGCGCAAGGTGTGTGAGGTCCTGGGGCTGTCCGCCGAGGAGATCGAGGAGAAGTTCGGCCACATGCTCGAGGCCTTCCGGTACGGCGCCCCGCCCCACGGCGGGGTCGCCTTCGGCTGGGACCGGGTCGTGATGCTGCTGGCCGACCAGGAGGCGATCACCGACGTGATCGCCTTCCCGAAGACGCAGTCGGGCGCCGACCCCCTCACCGGGGCGCCGTCCGCGGTGTCCGAGACGCAGTTGCGGGAGCTCGGCCTGCGTGTCATCGAACCGCCGAAGGAGGAGTGACCGTGGCCGAACTGACACCTCGAGACCTGGAACTCTTGCACGGCAAGAACTACGCGCACTTCGTGACCCTGAACCCGGACGGCTCCCCGCACGCCGCCCCACTGTGGATCGATGCCGACGACGAAGGGTACGTGCTGGTGAACACAGCGGTGGGCCGCAAGAAGGACCGGAACGTGCGGCGGGATCCCAGGGTCGCCGTCTCCCTCCACGAACAACAGGACCCGTACCGGTGGCTCTCGGTGCGGGGCACGGTGACGGAGTTCGTCGGCGAGCCCGAGGCCCTGGAGCACATCGGCGCCCTGGCGCGCCGCTACGACGACCGCGATTGGGACGCCGTCGAAGGGCAGGAACGGGTGATGTACCGCATCCGCCCGGACCGGGTGACCCGGGGCGACGCGTAGCCTCGTGGTGGATGCGCCACTCGCCGCCCGGATGCGCCCGCGCTCCTTCGAGGAGTTCGTCGGGCAGTCGCACCTGGTGGGCTCGGGCAAGGTCTTATCCAAGCTCGTCGGCGCCGGCCACCTGCCCTCGATCGTGCTCTGGGGGCCGGCGGGGACGGGCAAGACGACGCTGGCGCATCTCCTGGCGGATGCCGTCGGCGCACAGCTCATGCAGCTCTCGGCGGTCTCCTCCGGGGTGGCCGACGCGCGCAAGGTGATGGAGGGCGCGCGCAGCGGGCCGGGCCTGTTCCGAACCGTCCTGTTCGTCGACGAGGTCCACCGATGGTCGAAGAACCAGCAGGACGTCCTGCTGCCGGCGGTCGAGGAGGGAACGATCACGCTGATCGGCGCCACCACCGAGAACCCCTACTTCTCGCTGAATACGCCGCTCCTGTCCCGGTGCCTGCTCCTTCGTCTGGAGCCGCTGACCGCCCAGGAGGTCCGCGAGCTGTTGGTGCGCGCGCTGGAGGACCGCGAACGCGGATTGGGGGACCTGGGGGTGGTGGCGGCCGACGACGCGCTGGAGCACCTGGTGGAGATCGCCGGCGGCGACGCCCGGATGGCGCTCATGGGCCTGGAGGCCGCCGCCCTCGCCGCCTCGGCCGCGGGCGCCGCCGAGGTCACGCGAGATCTCGCCGCCGAGGCGGTCCAGCGAAAGGCCGTCGTG
>JALYMB010000312.1 GCA_030773935.1 Actinomycetota bacterium
CAGTCGTGGACCGTGCCGATCACGCCGATCTACAACGGCGTGTGGGTGGTCGCACAGGACAACCGGGGCAACCTGTGGGTGGGTGGCGAGTTCAAGAAGGTGGGGGGCACCTGGTCCGGGGACTCGACGAACACCTGTGACAGCGGCAGGCCGACGGCGAACAACCAGGTCACGCGGACATATCTCGCCCGGTTCCCGGGGTAACTGACTCGGGGGATCTCACCGAGGGGCCCTCCACCCCTCACGGTCGCCGAGCTTGATCCGGCCCGGCTCGTGACGTCCCCCTCCCTCTCGGCCGCCGGCGAACCAGGGGCGGTTCATGCAACCTCTTGAAGGGGTTGGGCGTCCTAGGACGCATGAGCCGACTGGGAACCCAGGAGGATGCACACGTGACCGAGGCAGAGGGCGGCCGCCTTGCCGAGCTCTACACCCACCACGCCGCTGAGGCGATCCGGCTCGCCTACATGCTGACCGGCGATCGGCTGCTGGCCGAGGACCTGGTCCAGGACGCCTTCGTCAAGCTCGCCGGCCGTCTGGTTCACCTGAGGGATCCCGATGCATTCGATGCGTATCTTCGCCGCACGGTCGTCAACCTGACCAACTCCTACTTCCGCAGGAAGCGGCTCGAGAGGGCCTACCTCAGGCGGTCGGCGGCGGAGCCGCCCGGGATCGGGGACGCGCCGGACACCGATCGCCGCGGCGAACTCTGGAACGACCTCCAGCGGCTGCCGGCCCGACAGCGAACCGCCATCGTGCTGAGGATCTATGAAGACCTATCAGAGAGCCGTGTCGCAGAGATCTTGGGATGCCGTCCAGGAACCGTCCGATCCCTCGTCTCTCGAGGGCTTGCCCAGTTGCGCATCCACGTCAGGAGCGACGGCGATGAATGACGATCTCATGAAGCTCGAGGGCGTGCTTCGGGAGCGGGCTGCAGAGGTTCCGTACCTTCAGGAGGTGCCGCGCGGAACGCTCGTGCGGGCGCGGCGGCGGGTCGTTCGCAACGCGTTGTCGGCCGTCGTGGCGGTCGGGGTCGTCGCCGTCGCAGCCTCGGCGGGGCTCGCGAGTCTGCGGGCGCAGGGCAGCGACGTCCCCGGTCACTTCCCGACGCCGGCTCCGTCGACTCCCTCCTGCGTGGCGGCGGACCTGCGGGCGACGGCTGCCCTTGAAGGAGCAGCCGGATCGGTGCTCGGGTCGATCGATGTCGCCAACACCGGCGCGGAGACCTGCACCCTCGAAGGTCGCCCGATCCTGAGGCTCTTCAGCCCGGCGGATCACGAATTGCAGCTGGACGTTGTTCGCGCCGATCCGCAGTGGCAAGCCGACGGGGCTTCGCCCCCGATCGGGTGGCCGGTCGTGCGTCTTCGCCCCGGATCCGCGGCAGCGATCCGGGTCAAGTGGACGAATCCGTGCCCCGACCTCGCGAACCCGGCCCTGTGGAGCGTCGAACTCACAGGTGGGAGGGGGACGCTGGATGTGTTGGATGCCGATGCGACCTCTCCACCGCCCTGTCTTGGGCCCACCGAGCCCTCGACGCTGGAGGTCGGGCCGTTCGAGCCGACCGCCGGCGGGTAGGCGGAGGACCGCTCGATCTCGACGCGGTTGCCCTCGTGTGGCCCGACAAGGGTGGGCCCGGGCGCCGAGTGAAAGGGAGGTATCGATGAGACCGACCCGCACCAAACTGCTCACCGGCATCGTCGCGACGATCGTCGTCGTGGCGGCCCTACCTGCAGCATCCGCCGGGCTCCACGCCGCTCAACGCTCAACCGAGGATTGCGTGCGAGACCAGCTCGGCGTTCGGGACAACGGCTCGCAAGGCACCGCCGGCACCATCCACGGTGCCTGGGTGTTCACGAACCTCTCCGGGCGTGCGTGCAAGCTGTTCGGTTACCCGAGCATGCAGCTCTACGGTCGCGCGGGACGACCGATCCCCACCACCGTGAAGAGGAACCTGCGGCCCACGCCCACCCGGGTGACGCTGGGGCCAGGTGCGTCCGCCACCTTCTTCTCTCGGTACAGCGACGTGACCTCCGGCTCGGATCGGTGCCCGAGGTCGGCCGTCGTCCGGATCACCGCGCCGAACGCCGACGCGTCGCACTTCATCCCTGCGCAGCTGCAGGCCTGTGGCGGGGTGGTGGACGTCTCGGCCGTGCAGGCCGGCGTGCATCACGCGTAGCCGCGCTCCGCGTCCCGTGACCGGGGTCTGCC
>JALYMB010000313.1 GCA_030773935.1 Actinomycetota bacterium
GACCATGGCCGCCCTGCAGACCGCGAACGTCGAGCTCGCGCAGGCACAGACCGAGCTGGCCGACGCACGCGACGCGATCGAGACGCTCGGGGCCGTCGAGCAGCGGGCCGTCGAGGCGGAGAGCCGCGCGGTCGCGGCCGAGACCCGGGTCGCCGAGGCGACCGAACGGGCAGATGCCGCGACGGCAAGGATCAAGGAGATCGAGGCCGCCGCGACCGGGGACGTCGAGGACGCCGTCGCGCAGCTGAAGGCCGCGAACGACCGGATCATCGAGGCGCAGACGGCCACCGACGCCGCACGCCGTGAGGCCGCCGCCGCCCGTGCCGAGGCGGAGTCCTTCCGCGCCACGGCGGGCACCGAGCGGGCCGAGCTCGAGGACGCGTTCCGCGCCGAGCTCACGAACAGGGAGCAGGAGCTCCTGGAGACGTCGGAGGCGCGGGAGCATGAGTTCCGCAGAGCCACCGAGGCACGTGAACAACAGTTGCACGAGCAGGCCGAGGCCCTGCAGCGGGAGCTACAGGCGCGTCTGGAGCGGGCGGAGGCACAGGCGCAGGCCTCCGCCGCGCGGGAACAGGAGATCCTCGGCGACATGGAGGCGCGCGAGCACGACCTCATCGCACTGGGGACCCGTGAGGCCGAGCTGATCGCCGAGATGGCCGCGCTCAAGGATGAGGTCGCAACGGAGCTCGAGACCCGCGAGCACGAGCTGCGGACGCGGTTCGCTGCGGAGCAGGCGTCGCTGCTGGCTGAGCTGCAGGCGACGACGGGAGCAGACCGCAGCCGGTTCGAGACCGATCGCGCGGAGATGGAGACCCGAGAGGCGACGCTGCGGGCCGAACTGGACACCCTTCGCGCCGAGTTCCAGGGGGCCACGGCCGACCTGGGCACGGCCGGCGCCGAGCTGGAGACGCTCCGCGTGGAGCTCGACACGGTGCACGCCGACGGAGACGGAGCCAAGCACGAGCTGCAGACGGTCTGGGGCGAGCTCGAGACGGCGCAGCAGGAGCTGACGACGGCCCTGGAGCAGGCCCACGTCACCGAGGCGAACCTGGAGACCGCCAGAGCCGAAGCCGAGGCCCTCCGCAACGGTTCGCTCGACGCCGACGGCGCTCTGCGGGAGACCCGAGAGGAGGCCGCCCGGATCCGCCAGGAGCTGTCCGACGCACGCGAGGAACTCGCACGCACGCAGACGGAGGTCCAGACGGAGCTGACACGCGGCGTCGAGGCCGTCGAGCGCGCCGAGGCCACCGAGCGGGAGCTGCAGGAGGCGTCGATGCGAGCTGCGGCCGCGGAACACGAGCTGGAGCAGCTGCGACGGGAGACCGAGATCACCGGCCACGAGCTGGCCACGCTGCGAGCGATCGCCGACGCGCAGACGGCGACGGTCCAGGAGCGGGAGGCGCTCGAGGAGATGCTCCGTGTGACCCAGGACCACCTGAGCGGCAGCAACGACCGTGCCACCGAGATCGAACGGCGCGCCGAGGCCGCCGAGCAGGACCTCGTGGCCGCCCGAGAGCAGGTCGAGGAGCTGGAGAGCCGCCTGCGTCAGATCGACATGTCGGAGGCCGTGAAGTCGTTGCGCCGCGAGGAGACCGACATCACCGAGCTCGCGGAGGTGGCCGCGGCGGCCGAGGACGCGGGTCTGGTCGAGGATCGCCGCTCCACAACCCCCTTCATGAAGGAACTCTCCCTCGACGCGAAGAAGAGCCTGACCTCCATCCTCGGCCTGTCTCTGACGCTGAAGCACAAGACCCAGCCGAAGGAGCAGGCGCCGCTGCTGCGGCAGCTGGCGGCGTACGCGCGCCGGCTGGACCACACCGTGGCCGACCTGCTGGAAGCCGACAAGCTCGTCCGTGGCGAGGTCGAGCTCCACCCCCGGCGCACGGACCTGGAGGCGTTGGTGCAACGCGTCGTCGAGGAGTCCCAGGTGGGCAACGACCACGACGTGCGCATGCAGACGGAACGCATCGTGGCCGCCGTCGACCCCATCCGTACCGAGCAGATCCTCATGGGCCTGCTCCGCGGAGCCACCGATCGCACCCCGCTCGGCTCGGCCATCACGATCCGCCTCGCGAAGGGGGAGGGTGGGGCCCTGATCTCGGTGGAGGATGCGGAGGTCTCCTCCGACGTGTCGCTGTCGCCCGTTGTGTCTCGGTTCGCCGAGGTCCAGGGTGGCTGGGCGAAGGTGGAGAGCCGGCCGAACGGGGGCTCTGCGTTCCGGGTCTTCCTGCCGGCCGAGGGCATCATGCCCGACTCGCCCGCGGAGGGAGCCGATCCGGAGATCGAGCTCAGTGTCTCGACGCCCCGCACCGACCTGGAGATCGTCGTCAGCGACGAACTGGACAAGGGCCGGGAGCTCGCGATGGCCGCCGCCGACGACGACGACCCCTGGGCCGCCGGACAGCTACTGGTCCAGGAGCTTCAGAAGCTCTCGCGCGACGACTAGTCTCTGGATCTGGTTCGTGCCCTCGTAGATCTGCGTGATCTTGGCGTCGCGCATGAAACGTTCGACCGGATACTCGCGGATGTAGCCGTAGCCCCCGAGCACCTGCACGGCGTCGGTCGTCACCGACATCGCGTTGTCGGAGGCCACGCACTTGGCCACGCTGGAGTGGAACGTCATCCGCGGATCGCCGGCGTCGCAGGCGGCAAGGGCCCGGTAGGTGAGCACGCGGCCCGCCTCCACCTTCATCGCCATGTCGGCCAGCATGGAGCGGATCACGTCCAGGTCGGCCAGCCGCTTGCCGAACTGCCGACGCTCGGTGGCGTACCGGGCGGCGAAGTCCAGCGCCCCTTGCATGATGCCGACCGCCTGGGCCGCGATCGCGGGTCGCGAATAGTCGAGCGTCTGCATCGCGATCGCGAACCCTCCCCCCTCCTCCCCGATCAGCCGGTCGCCGGGGATCCGAGCATCGGTCAGGATCACCTCTCGGGTCGGCGAGCCGTGGATCCCCATCTTGTGCTCGGGCTTGCCGAAGGAGACGCCCGGATCGTCACGCATCACCACGAACGCGCTCACGCCCTTGGTGCGTTCCCGCGGGTCTCGCGTCGCGAACACCACGTACGCGTGCGACACGCCGGCCCCGCTGATGAAACGCTTCGTGCCGTTCAGGGTGAAGCCGTCGTCGTCGCGGACGTACCGCGTGGCCATGGCGCCGGCGTCGGAGCCGGCCCCGGCCTCGGTCAGGGCGTACGACATCAGGATGTCGCCGGTGCAGATCCCCCGCGTGAACGTGCCCCGTTGCTCGTCGGTTCCCGCGATCGTGAGCGGGATCACGCCCAGCTTGGACACGAGCGGCGTCAGGGACACGCCGGCCGACACCCGCGAGAGCTCCTCGATGAACACGCCGAACGCGAGCGCACCTCCCCCGGATCCACCGTCGGCCTCGGGGTAGCCCACGCCCATCAGATCGCTGTCGACCAGGGTCCGGTAGACGTCCTGCGGCCACTCGTCGGTCTCGTCGATCTCCGCCGCACGGGGAGCGATCCGCTCCTCGGCGATCTGCCGCACCAGCGCCCGGAACTCCTCCAGCTCCTCGGGCAGCTCGTAGCGGCGGTCGTCCATCAGGATCGTCCCGTCTCAGGCCGGTGCGTCCCCGAGCCGGCGCAGGATCAGCGCATCGCCCTGTCCCCCGCCGCCGCAGATGGCCGCCGCACCCAGGTCCGCCCCGCGTCTGCGCAGCTCGTGCGCGAGCGTCAGGATGATCCGCGTCCCGCTCGACCCGATCGGATGGCCGAGCGCCACCGCGCCGCCATTCACGTTCACCCGCGCCTCGTCGAGTCCCAGCATCCGCGACGAGTGCAGCGGCACGGCGGCGAATGCCTCGTTGATCTCCACCAGCTCCAGGTCGCCCGCGGTCATCCCCGCCCTCTTCAAGGCCCTCTCCAACGCCAGCGCCGGCACGGTCTGCAGGCTCGGATAGCGGTCGGCCGACATGCCGTAGGCCACGATCTCGGCCATCGGGGCCAAGCCCAGTTCCGCGGCGGCCTCCTGGCTCGCCACGAGAACGGCGGCCGCACCGTCGGAGATCTGCGAGGCGTTGCCCGCCGTCACGGTTCCGTCG
>JALYMB010000314.1 GCA_030773935.1 Actinomycetota bacterium
AGATGAGGGCGACCGAGAGCGCCGGATCCGCCGGGGGAGATCCGGCCCGGCGCAACGTCACGAACGTCCGCATCACGGCGATCCACGACGGCGTGCGCTCCGAGCGACCCGACACGGTCGCCACCGAGGAGCCGATGGAGATCCGGGTCGGCGGTCCCGGCCAGGAGGCGCAGGCCGTCGCCGTCACGATGCGCACCCCGGGCGGCGACTACGAGCTCGCCGCGGGCTTCCTGTTCACCGAGGGACTTATCGCCCCCGGGGAGGTCCGCCGCGTCGCGTACTGCGACGACCTCGAGGACGACGAGCAGCGCTACAACGTGGTGACGATCACCCTCGACCGGCCCTTCGACCACGACCGGCTCCACCGCAACTTCTACGCCACCTCATCGTGTGGCATCTGCGGCAAGGCGGCCCTCGAGGACGTCCAGGTGCGCTGCGCACCGGTGGCGGCCGGCACGGAGGTGTCGACCGACGTTCTGGCGTCGCTGCCGGTCGCGCTGCGGGCGAAGCAACGGGTGTTCGATCGGACCGGGGGCCTGCACGCGGCCGGCCTGTTCACGCCGGCCGGGGAGCTGATCACCCTGCGGGAGGACGTGGGACGCCACAACGCCGTCGACAAGGTGGTCGGCGAGCAGCTGCTGGCCGGCCGGGTGCCGCTGGCCGACCACGTGCTGCAGGTGAGCGGCCGGGCGAGCTTCGAGATCGTGCAGAAGGCGGCCGTCGCAGGCATCCCGGTGGTGAGCGCCATCAGCGCTCCGTCGTCGCTGGCGGTGAACGCCGCCGAGCGGTTCGGGATGACGCTCGTCGGGTTCGTCCGCGACGGGCGCTGCAACGTCTACGCGCACCCGGAGCGCGTCACCGGCTAGGCGACGGTCACGTTCAAGAGCGTGCCGACGCCGTAGGTGATACCGGCGGCCAGCGCGCCGATCAGCAGCATCCTCGCGCCCGACAGCCACAGCGGCCGCCCGGTGAGGTAGCTGACGCCGGCGCCCACGCCGAACAATGTCAGTGCCGCGATCGATGACGAGATCAACACGGCCGGGCCGCCCTCGGTGAAGAAGAACGGGACCAGGGGCACGATCGCGCCCATCGAGAAGGTCGCGAACGACGTGCCGGCCGCCGCCCACGGGCTGCCGAGGCCCTCCTGCGGGTCCAGGCCGAGCTCCTCGCGCGCATGCGTGTCGAGGGCGAGCTCGGGGTCGCCGTGGACCTCGTCGGCGATCCGTTCGGCGAGGTCGCGCGAGAACCCCTTCGAGACGTAGATATCCACGAGCTCCGCACGCTCCTCCTCCGGCTGGGTGCCCAGCTCGTGGGCCTCGAGGTGGATCAGGCGTTCGAAGACCTCGCGCTGCACCCGCATCGACACGTACTCGCCGGCGCCCATCGAGAACGCGCCGGCCAGCAGGCCGGCGACCCCGGCGACGATGACGACGTGGTTGCTCACGCCGGCGCCGGCGACGCCGAAGATCAGGGAAAGGTTCGAGACCAGGCCGTCGTTCAGGCCGAAGATGCCGGCGCGCAGGGCGCCGGACTTGCCGCCGGCCGCGTTGCCCTGCTCACTGACCGGACCGGGGTGCGGCACGATGCGCCACGAGCGTCCGCGCAGCCGCTCGGCCTCGGTCAGCAGCCGTCGGTCGCGCGCCTGCTCCTCGGAGCTCATAGCCGAGAGCCTAGCCGCCGGGATGGAGGTGCCGGTCGAACCAGTCCTGCGTGCGGCGCAGCGCGTCGATCACATGCGAACGTTCGACCAGCACGTGGCCCTCGCGCGGGTACAGGACCAACTCGGCTTCGGCGCCGGCGGCCTCGAGGGCCGCGTACAGCTCCTCGCCCTGGCCAACGGGCGTGCACCGGTCGGCTTGCCCCTGGATCACGAGGGTCGGCGTCCTCACGCCGGCCATGTGGAAGATCGGGGAGCGCTCGATGTAGGGGCCGGCGGGGTCGTTCCATCGGCCGCCGAGGATCATCTCGTCGTAACGCGCCACCTCGGAGAGCAGGTGGAAGGTCACGTAGTCGCCGATCGTGGATAGCGCGACCGACGCGCCGAAGCGGTCGGTCCGCGTGATCGCCCACGCCGCCATGTACCCGCCGTACGACAGTCCGGAGATCCCCAGACGGTCGGGGTCGGCGACGCCCTCGCCGATGCACAGGTCGACGCCGGCCATGATGTCGTCGAGGTCGGCCGTGCCGGAGTTCAACATCACCCCGCGGGCGAACCCGTGGCCGCGGCCGACGCTGCCGCGCGGGTTCGGCAGCAGCACGGCGTAGCCGGCGTCGGCCAGTAGCACCGCGTTCGGCTCGGAGTCGGAGAAGTAGAAGCTCCACGCCCAGGTGGGGCCGCCGTGCACGCCGACGATCATCGGCAGCGGCCCCTCGGCCCCGCGCGGCGTCAGCAGCAGCCCGTGGATGTCGAGGCCGTCGGGCGCGATCCAGCGCAGCGTGCGGATGTCGGGGAACACCATGCCCTCGGCGAGGGTGTCGTTGAAACCGGTGAGCCGGTGCCACTCGCCGGTGGCCGGGTCGAGCCGCGCGAGCTCCGGCGGCACGCCGTGGGCCTGGTGGGTGGTGAGGATCGCTCCGTCCACGTCCCACGCGACCGGCTTGCCGATCTCGTCGCCGATGTACGCGTCGCCGGACCACGCCACCTCGTGACGGCCGTCGAGCCACAGCCGGCTGCACGCGGTGCCGACGCTGTCGTATCCG
>JALYMB010000315.1 GCA_030773935.1 Actinomycetota bacterium
AGATGACCCTGCTCGAGCTGAGCGTGTTCATCAAGCTGTTCGAGGAGACGTTCGACGTGACGGCGGCAGCCGCCGCGCCGGTCATGATGGCCGCGCCGGGCGGCGGCGCCGGCGCAGGCGAGGAGGCGGAGGAGCAGACCGAGTTCGACGTGGTCCTGACGGGTACCGGCGACAAGAAGATCCAGGTGATCAAGGAGGTGCGAGCCCTCACGAGCCTGGGGCTGAAGGAGGCCAAGGATCTCGTGGACGGCGCCCCCAAGCCCGTCCTGGAGAAGGTCGCGAAGGAGCAGGCGGACGCCGCCAAGGAGACCCTCGAGGCCGCCGGCGCCAGCGTCGAGATCAAGTAGGGGAGGGCGGGGGTGCTCCTCCGCCTGCCTTCCCCGCCCTGCTGCGCCTGTGCAGGTCTAGAGGGCGACCACGTTCGGGGGCCGGCGGGCACCGAAGGCGTTCCTCGTGTCGAACACGAGCGGCGCGCGAGCCGCGATCTCCTCCAAGTCGTAGCGTGTGTGGGGTGTCAGGAGCACGACGAGATCCGCATTCTCGAGCGCGGATCCCAGGTCTTGAACCCCGTTCGACTGTTCCCCGTTGAGCGTCACTGCGTCGACGAAGAAGTCGTGGAACTCGACCTCTGCGCCCCGTCGGTGCAGTTGCTGGATCACCTGGAGCGAAGGCGATCCCCGGACGTCGCCGACATCCGGCTTATACGCCACGCCGAGGGCGAGGATACGAGCCCCTCGCACGGAGCGTCCCTGCTCGTTCAGCATCTCGCCGATCCGGCTCACCACGTAGTTCGGCATGCGTTCGTTCACATCCTGCGCCTGTTCCAGGAGCCCGAAGCGGCGCCCCACCTGCCGGCGGACCTGCCAGGACAGGTACGTGGGATCGAGTGGGATGCAATGGCCGCCGATCCCCGGGCCGGGCGCGAACGGCATGAAACCGAATGGCTTGGTGCCCGCGGCGTCGATGACCTCCCATACGTCGATGCCGAGCTCGTGGCACAACATGGCGAGCTCGTTGACGAGACCGATGTTGATGTGGCGGAACGTGTTCTCGAGGAGCTTCGCCGTCTCCGCAGCCCTCGTGGTCGAGACCTGAACCACCTTGTCCACGATCTGTTCGTAGAAGGCGACGGCCGCGTCCGTTGCGGCGGGCGTGTGACCACCGACCAATCGCGGGGTGTTGCGCATCCCGTACTCCTGGTTACCCGGGTCGACACGTTCCGGCGAGTACGCCAAGAGGAAGTCGAGGCCCGACCGCAGGCCTTGTGCCTCCAGGATGGGGACCACGAGGTCGTCCGTCGTTCCGGGATAGGTCGTGGATTCGAGCAGCACCAGGGCACCCACGCGTAGGTGGGCAGCGACGTCGGCGGCCGCTTCCTCGACGAAATGGAGATCGGGTGAGTGGTCGCGCAGTGGGGTCGGCACGCAGATCAGTACGACCTCCGCGTCGGCGATCGGTTCCGGCGTCGCCGAGAACTGCAGGCGACCATTTCGGATCCCGGCGTCGAAGAGAGCGGGAGTCACGCCCGGCACACAAGCCTCGCCGCGGCTGAGCCGGTCCACCCGCTCCGCATCGACATCGATCCCGGTGACCCAGAATCCCGCCTCGGCGGCCGTGGCCGCGACCGTGAGTCCCACGTATCCCTGACCTACGACCGCGACGCGCGCTTCGCGGCTGACGAGCCGGTCGATGACTGTCGACGGCGAGGGAGACGGGGAGGGAGTGGGGGAGTCCGACATGCGCTGTTCCTGACGTTGGGTGGGGGGTTGGATGGTAGGGGACCCCGCGGCCGCGCCGCAAGGCCGGTCGGCCCGACCACCCTACTGCGAACGTCCGGTCCTTCGCCGGCTGGGCGGATGGTAGCGTCGGCGCCTGTATGGCCCAACCTCGTGCGGATCAGGTGGTTCCAGGGCTGCTGGACGTGGTCATGGAGGCGGTGGGGGTGCTGGCCGCGTTGGGGGTCTTCACGTTCCTTCGCCGGCGCGTCTAGCGATGCCGCCAGCGCCGCCGCTCATCCCTCGATCCGCGGGCTCGGTGTCGGTGGCCGGACTCGTTCGGCGGTTCGGGGACCACGCGGTTCTGGACGAGGTCGATCTGGACGTAGGGTCCGGCAGCGTGGCGCTGGTGCTCGGCGACAACGGATCGGGGAAGACCACGTTGCTGCGGATCCTCGCCGGGGTGTTGGACGCCGATGCGGGTCGGGTCTTGGTGGCCGGCGCACCGCCGCGACGCGGGCTCTCGTCGTTCGTTCCCTCCGGGGACCGCATGCTGCACTGGCGACTCACGGGTGCGCAGAACTTGGGCTTCTTCGCACGGCTTGCTGGGGCCGGCGGTCCGCGGCTGGAGGCCGACGTGCGCCTTGCCGCCGCCGCGCTCGACGCCGAGGATCTCCTCCAGCGCCGGGTGGGCGAGTGCTCGATGGGTCAGCGGCGCCGGCTGATGCTCGCGGTCGGTTTCCTCGCCCGCGCCCCCGTCGTGCTGCTGGACGAGCCGGACGCGGACCTCGACGACGACGGTCGGGACGCGGTCGAGGCCGCCTGCCGGTCGTGGGCCGACCACGGCGGTGTCGTCGTGTTCGCGTCGCCCACGGCGGACAACGGTTTGCGCGCGGATGCCCTGGCGCGGCTGACGGCGGGCCGGATCGAGATGGGCGCATGAGGGGTTTCCACCGCGCCGCCGGCGCGTTCGCGCGCCGTGACCTCCAGGTGGGCCTGTCCTACAAGCTGCCCTTCGTCCTGGAGATCCTCGGCTCCGTGTTCGCGCTGCTGACTGTGTGGTTCGTCGCCCGCCTGATCGACCCTGGGCTCGTACCCGGCGGGTACTTCCCGTTCGTGGTGGCGGGACTCCTGGTGTCGGCGTTCGTGGACTCGGGGGTGAACGCGCTGGGCGGCGGCATCCGTCAGGAGCAGCTGACCGGGACACTCGAGGCGACACTCGCGTCCGGCCTGCCGTCCGCGGCGCTGGCCGTCGGCATGGCTGCCTACCCGACGGTGTCGGCCGTGTTCGGAGCCGTGGTATACGGCGTGCTGGCGGCGATCCTGGGTGCGCGAGCGCCGGACGCGAACTGGTCCCTGGCACTGTGCGCGATCGTGGTGGGCGCCGTGGCGTTCGCCGGACTCGGGCTGGTGGGTGCGGCCATCGTCCTGGTCGTGCGCCGCGCCTCGGCGGCCATCGGATGGCTCGTCGCCGCGCTGGGCCTGGGCGCCGGCGAGTTCTTCCCTCCTCGGCTGCTGCCGGGGTGGGTCCAGGGTCTGGCTGCGCTCAGCCCGTTCACCTGGTGCCTGCGGCTGGTCCGCGCGGCGGTCCTGGAGGGCGCGGGCTGGTCGCGATCCTGGAGGGATCTCCTCGTGCTGGCGGCGATGGCGATCGTCTTCACCCTGCTCGGGATGGGCGCGCTGGTCCTGGGGCTCCGGCACGCACGCCGCACCGGCAGCCTCGGGCAGTACTGACCCCCTCCCAGCGAGCGTTACAGTGCCGCGATGACCCTGTCCCTGCGGTCCCAGGTCCGCGCCGCACCGGAGCAGGTCTCCAGCGACGTGGCGGGAGAGACGGTGATCCTGGAGCTGGGCCGCGGCGTGTACTACGGGCTCGCGGACGTGGGCGCGCGCGTCTGGGAGCTCCTGCGCGAACCGCGGACCGTGGGCGAGATCCGCGACATCGTCGTGTCCGAGTACGACGTGGAGCCCGAACGGGCCGGGGCCGACCTGCTCTCGCTGCTCGCCGAGATGCAGACGCGGGAACTCGTGGAGGTGCGGGATGAGGAGGCTCCGTAGGTTCCTCGGGCTGTCGCCTGAGGACCGTCGCCTCCTCCTGCGAGCGTGGCGGCTGCAGGTCGTGATCCGGCTGGGGCTGTGGCTGCTGCCGTTCCGTTTGGTGCGCCGGCGCGTCGCGTCCACCCGACATCGGGTCGAGCCCTCCGCATCCGCCGAGACCGACCACCGCATCGGGTGGGCGGTGACGTCGGCGGCGCGCTACGTCCCGGCCGCGACCTGCCTCACGCAAGCCCTTGCAGCGAAGGTGCTCCTGAACGACGCGGGCCGTGGGGCGCGTCTCACGATCGGCGTCGAGCGGGATGTCGGCAGCTTGCGCGCACATGCATGGGTGGAGGGCGACGAGGGCGTCATCGTTGGCAACCACGACCTCGAGCGGTTCACGGTGCTGCCCTCCATCGAGGGCGAGGTGCCGTGAGCGGCATCGCTGGGATCCTCCATCTGGACGGTGCGCCGGCGTCCGGCGCGGACCTCGAGACGATGCTGGCCGCGATGCCACATCGCGTGGCGGGGGAGCCTCGTCGCACGACCGCCGGGCCGCTCGCGATGGCGAGCCTTCGGCCGGCGCCGGATCCGCAGCGCGCGTCGGGCGAGCCGGTACCGGTGGCCGCGGGCGACGTACGGCTGGACAACCGCGAGGAGCTCGCCGCCTCGCTCGCTCCGCGCCGCGCACCCGATCCCACCGACCTCGAGCTCGTGGCGCTCGCGTACGGCCGTTGGGGACCCGATCTGGCCTCGCACCTGCAGGGTGACTTCGTGTTCGCGGTGTGGGACCCGCGACGGCAGCGACTGGTGTGCGCGAGGGATCGGTTCGGCACCAAGCCCTTCACCTACCACGCCGGATCGCGGCGGTTCGCCTTCGCCTCCCAGCCTGTCGGTCTGCTGGCACTCGCCGGCATACCGCGCGAGGTCGACGATCGCGCGGTCGCGCGCTTCCTCACCGACGCGATGCCCGACGAGCCCGACACCTTCTTCCTGGCCCTCCGCCGGCTCCCGCCGGCGACCACGTTGGTGGTGGACGTCGGCGGACCCGCCCTCGATCCCGTGCCGTACTGGCAGCCGGACCCCGGCCGGGAGCTCCGTCTGGCCTCCGACGCGGACTACGAGGAGGCGTTCAGGGAGACGTTCCTCGAGGCCGTTCGCTGCCGGCTGCCGTCGGAGGGCGAGGCCGGTATCGCGTTCAGCGGCGGCGTGGATTCGTCGTCGGTGACGAGAGCGGCGCGGGAGCTGCTGCCACCCGCACGGGGACTGCGCACGTACACCGTCACCGCCACCGATCCCGTCGCCGACGAGCGGCCCTACGTCGACGCCGTGCTCGCCGAGGGTGGGCTGACGTCCCGGATCATCCCCGATGACGAGGTGACCCGGACCGTGGGCATCCGCTCACAGGAGGCCTGCGCGGACTCCCCGTACGCGACGCTGGGCCTGCTGTTGGAGGGCACGATCTACGCCGCGGCGGCGGCAGATGGGGTGGCCGTGCTGCTCGACGGGTTCGACGGCGACACCGTGGTCTCGCACGGGATCGGCGTCTCACCGACCTGGCGGCGGAGGGCCGCCTGCGGACCCTCCTGCACGAGGCCCGCGCCCTATCGGCGACGCTGGGGTGGAGCGTGCCCGGCATCCTGCGGGCGCAGGCGCTGGCACCGCTGCTGCCCTCGATCCCGCGCCGGCGTCGACCCGAGCCGGACTCTCTCGCGTCGCCCGATCTGGTGCGTTCGCTCAAGGATGAGCACACGTCCTGGCTCCCGGGCCCGCGCCGTCCCTTCGCCCGGATGGAGCATCTGCGCGACCTGACGTCGCCGATGAACGCCCTCACGTTGGAGATCATGGAGGGCACCGCAGCGCGCGCGGGCGTGGATCTCCGACACCCGTTCTTCGACGCCCCGCTCGCCGAGCTGTGCCTGGCGCTGCCGGCGGACCAGAAGCTCCGCGACGGGTGGCCCCGGTCCATCCTGCGCCGCTCGATGGCGGGGCTCGTGCCCGACATGGTGCGCTGGCGATCCGACAAGGCCGTGTTGGGTCCGACCCTCGCCGCCAGGGCGTTGACCCAGGTATGGCCCGAGGTCACCGAGCTGGTCCGGACCGGGGGCGGCTCGGCGGCGCCGTACCTGGACCCTGGGTTGCTTCACCGCGCATATCGTGCCTGCTCCCGCACAGGAGAACAGGCGGGATCGCTCTGGGACGCGCTGCTGCTGGAAACGTGGCTCAAGGCGGTGAACCGACTCCCGCCCGGCCGGTTGACGTAGGACTTGCAGGGGGTGGCGCATCTGGGGTATAGATAGGC
>JALYMB010000316.1 GCA_030773935.1 Actinomycetota bacterium
CGCGGGAGGTGGGCAACGACGCCCTGGTCGCCCAGGCCGAGCAGCGGCTGGCCGACCTCGGGATGCCGCCCGTCGCCGGCGCCGCATCCCGTCCGGCCTCCTCCACCGTCAGGGACGATTCCAGGTCCGGAAGGCACGGGTGAGGATCTCGAGCTGATCGGCGGGGATCGAATCCTCGTCGATGCTGCCCGTGACGCGGATGGTCGTCCGCACCTGATCGAGGTAGAACCCGCAGCCCTCGCAGCCCATCAGATGCTCTTCGAACCGGGCGCGGTCGGCCGCGGGCATCGTGCCCTCCAGGTAGTCGGTGACGAGCTCCACCACGTCCCGGCAGGTGAGGTCCTTCGCATCGCTCACGATCGTTCCTTCTCCAGGTAGCCCTCGAGGGCGCGCCGCACGCGCGCTCGCGCACGGTGCAGGAGCACCCGCTGGTTCGTCTCGGAGATCTCCAGTGCGTTACACACCTCGGCCGAGGACCAGCCCTGGACGTCGCGCAGGCGGATCACCTGCGCCTGCATGGGCGGGAGCTCGTCGATCGCGCTGCGCACCAGCGTGCGCACCTCGTGGCCGAGCAGGCTCTCCTCGGGGATGCCCCGCCAGTCGTCGGGGAGCGACGCCCAATTGCCGGGCCACCGATCGGTGGAACCACGGAACCAGGAATCCTCCACGCTGGGCGCGTCCAGGTCGTCGCCTGCGAGCGCGCTGAACGGCACGCTTCGGCCCTCCCGCTGCCCTCGGGTCTTCGCGATGTTGGTGAGGATGCGGTACATCCACGTGCGCAGGGTCGACCTGCCTTCGAAGCGGTCGAGTCCTTGCAGGATGCCCAACCATGCCTCCTGCACGACCTCCTCGGCCACGGCCTGGGTGGAGACGTACATGCGCGCGATGCGGAGCATCTGTGGCTGATGTCGTCGCAGCAGGGTCTCGAAGGCCGCCTCGTCGCCGGAACGGAGACGTTCGACGAGCGCGAGGTCTTCCGTTGAGGCCAGCGGGGACGGTTCGGGGTCCATCGGGTGCGGAGCTTACGTCGCGGACCCGCGGGATGGTGCAGCCGCGGGGCGGCTAGCCGACCCGGCCGCCGACCACGAAGCTCGAACCCACGGGTCGGCGGTTGACCTCGCCGCCGGGGCCTGTGTGGCTGGCGTCGATCATCATCCCGCCGCCGATGTACAGCCCCACGTGGCTGATGGGGGTGTAGAAGAAGACCAGGTCGCCGGGTTGGAGCTGATCCCTCGAGACGTCGGGCGTGACGGCCGCTTGCATCGCCGACGAGTGCGGCAGCGACACCCCGGCCTGGCCCCACGCGTACATCGTGAGGCCCGAGCAGTCGAAGGACACGCCGGGGTTCGAGGTCCCCCACGCGTAGGGAACGCCGATCTGCTGCTCCGCGGCGGCGATCGCGACCTGCGCCGCCGAGGCGTTCGGCGGCGGGACGAATGCATCGCCGCCCGTGCTGCCCCCACTCGTGGGGGCGGGCGCCTGCGCGGCCAGCGCGGCCGCCCTTTGCGCGGCGACCCACTGCTGGTAAGCCTTCTGGAGACTGGCGACCTTCGACTGCTGAGCGTCCAGTTCGGTTTTGAAGCGATCCTGCTTGGCCTGGAGGTCCTTGAGCAGGAGCTGCTGCTCGGCAGCGACGGTGCTGTACTGCTCGGCCGCCCATTGCGCCCGCTCGCCCGCCGCGTCGGCCTTGGCCGCGAGGTCGGCGTCGCTCTGGGCGAGCGCGCCCGCGTACTGCACGCGGTCGGAGAAGTCGTTGAAGTCCTCGGCGCCCAGGATCCCCTCGAGCTGCGAACCGGCGCCTTCGTAGGCCGCCACGGCCCGTTCGGACAGGAGGGCTCGGGTCGTCTCGGCCAGCCGTGCCGCCTCGTCGCGCGTCTTGCGGGCGTCAAGGAGCCGCGCCTGCACGTCGGCGAGTTTCGCGTTCGCCGTGTTGACCTGTTCGGCAAGGATCTCCAGCTGATGCTGGAGCTCGGTCTCCTTGGACCTTGCGGCGTCCAGGTTCTGCTTCGGACCGGCGACCGAGATGGCGACGGAACCGAGGAGGGCGGGGACCACGAGCGTCACGGCTGCCAGAAGCCGTGTCGTGAGCCTGCGCTTCCGGGTCATCGTCCTCCAGGGTTCGGCCAAAAGGGAGGGCTCCCACGGTGGGGAGCCATGGCGTCGAGGCTACCGGTGCCGGGTGGGTCCGTCAAACAGTCGTTCCGCTCCGGTACAACTTCAGGCACGGCCGCTCGTGCCGGTGAGGTCTGGTCGGGACGGCGGGATTTGAACCCGCGACCTCAGCGTCCCGAACGCTGCGCGCTACCAAGCTGCGCCACGTCCCGATGCGGCCAGTGTAGCGGCTGGGCC
The DNA here is from genome assembly GCA_030773935.1 of Actinomycetota bacterium. Classification (GTDB taxonomy): domain Bacteria; phylum Actinomycetota; class UBA4738; order UBA4738; family HRBIN12; genus JALYMB01. The sequence goes on from JALYMB010000316.1 coordinate 2,350, forward strand.
GGGACGCTCGGATCCCGGCGCGTTCCGCACTCCGGCCCGCACCGCCCGCGGTAGGGTTCGGTTCGGACCCATGGAGACCCGGCGCCCGTGAGGATCGCAGAGCTGACCGCCCCCTGGCTCGCCGTGCCCCCCAAGGGGTACGGCGGCATCGAATGGGTCGTATCGCTGGTGGCCGACGGCCTGGTAACCGCCGGACACGACGTGACCCTCTTCGCGACCGGCGACTCCCGCACCTCCGCCAATCTCGAGTACATCTTCGAGACGGCACCGGGTTCGGCGCTCATCAACGACATCACCCTCGACGCCACCCACACGATGTTCTCGCTACGCGACGCGGCCTCGCGCTTCGATGTGCTGCACGTGCACTCCCCCTTCAGCGCCCTGGCGGCGGCGGCCGAGACCCCCGTGCCGGCCGTCCACACCCTCCACGGCTCGTTCACGCCCGAGATGTCCCGCCTGTACGCGCAGGTCGCCGACCGCGCGTGGTTCGTGGCCATCAGCGAGGCGCAGAGGCGCCGGAACGAGTCGCTGCGTTACGCCGGCGTGGTCTACAACGGGATCGACCTGGACCGGTACCCGTTCACCACCGAGAAGGACGACTACCTGTTGTTCCTGGGCCGCGCGGCGCCCGAGAAGGGCTGGCGTCGGGCCGTGGAGACCGCCCTGCTCACCGGTCTGCGGCTGATCTCCGCGGTGAAGATCGCTCATCCCACCGAGGAGGAGGAGTGGCAGACCTTCATCAAGCCGATGCTGCCCGAGGGATCGGAGGTGCTGGGCGAGATCCCGCATGAGCAGAAGGCCTCACTGCTCGCCCATGCCAGGGCCGTCCTGTTCCCGATCGATTGGGACGAGCCCTTCGGGCTGGTGATGACCGAGGCGATGGCGTGCGGCACCCCCGTCATCGCCACGCCGCGAGGTTCGGTTCCCGAGGTCATCGCCGACGGCGAGACGGGATGGATCGTGGACATCGACGGCTACGCGGAACACGCTGCGGAGCGGCTCGCCATGACCGACTCGATCGACCCGGCGGCCTGCCGCGAACGCGTCCGACGCCTGTTCTCCAAGGAGGCCATGGTGGCGGGCTACGAACGCGTCTTCGCGGAGATCCTGGCGGCCGAGGGCGCCTGACGCCCGCGGCGCACGCCGACCGAGCCGCCGCACGAGGACCTCACGTGGTCCGCCGTCCGAGCTCGAGCAGCGTGGCCTCGGGGCGGCAGAAGAACCGGAACGGCGCGTACTTGCTCGTCCCCAGGCCCGGCGACAGGAACATCACGGCCGAGCCCATCCGGATCAGGCCGCTGGCCAGCCGCCGGGGCATGGCGGAGTTCGTGACCAACGCGCCCACGAACGGCAGGCAGACCTGGCCGCCGTGCGTGTGACCGGCCAGGATCAGCTGGTATCCGCACGCGGCGGACTCGGGCGCGGAGTCCGGCGAGTGCATCACCGCGACCCCGAACCGCTCCGGCGCCGTGCGCGGGATCGCACGCGAGTCGTGCCAATCGATGTGCGCGTCGTCCAGACCCAGCAGCTCCACCGGCAGTTCGGCGAGATCCACCTGTCTGCGGAGGTTGCGGAGGTGCTCCCACCCTCCGGCCTCGAGCTGGGCGATCAATTCACCGCTGCGGCCCCGGCGCGCGGCCCGGGGCGGGCGTCCGCGACGGAAGTACTTCAGGTAGTTGAGCGGCCGCGGCACGAAGTAGTCGTTGGAGCCCAGCACGAACCAGGAGGCCAGGCGGCCGCGTGTCGCGGCCACCGCGGCCACCGCGTTCTCCACCGCCTGGGGCTCGGCCAGGAAATCACCGGTGACGACCGTCACGTCGGCTCGCGGCAGCGAGGACAGGAAGGCGGCCTTGCGACGGTCGCGTGCGACGAAGTGCAGGTCCGACAGGTGCAGGACGGTGAGCGAGGCCGGTCCGCCCCCGCCCGCCGGTAGGATGTCCAGACGGTGCCGGACCAGCCGGTACCAGCGGCGCTCAACCAGCACCCCCCATGCCAGACACACCACGCCGGCGCCGAGCACGACCAGGATCACGGGCAGCACGGGAGGCAGTGTACGGTGACCGACCCCACGCTCAAGACGCAGATCAGCGACGAGATGAAGGCGTCCATGAAGGCCGGCGACAAGGTGCGCGTCGGTGCGCTGCGCATGCTGATGGCCGCGATCAGGACCAAGGAGGTCGAGGGCACCACGGCCCGCGAGCTGAGCGACGACGAGGTCCGTCAGGTCGCCGCGAAGGAGGTCAAGAAGCGCACCGAGTCGATCGAGGCGTTCGACGCCGCGGGCCGCACGGAGCTCGCCGAGAAGGAGCGCGCCGAGCGCGACGTGCTGACCCCCTATGCGCCCCCGCAGGTGGAAGAGGCCGCCGTCGATGCCCTGGTCGACGAGGCGATCGCCGCCACGGGTGCCACCTCCGTCAAGGAGATGGGCAGGGTGATGGGCGCGGTCATGGCGAAGGCAAAGGCGCTGGGCCAGGTGGACGGCAACGTCGTCCAGGCCAAGGTGAGGGCCCGCCTCGACAGCTAGGGCCCTACGCCCGCCTCACCGGCGTGCGAGCGGTCACTTCTGTTTCTTCACGCCGACGTTCATGGTCACGATCGACCCCTTGTCCACCTCGGTGCCGGCCCTCGGGACCGTCGCCAGCACCACGCCGTCCAGGTTGGGATCGGTCACCTCCTGCTCGGCGATGTGCACGACGAAGCCCATGTCCACCAGGATCGTGCGGGCGGCGGCCGCCTCCTTGCCGGCGACCACGGGGATCACCACGGTCGGCGCCTTGCCGGAGGAGACGCGCAGCGTCACCAACGTGCCGAGCTGCGCCGTGGCGCCGCCGGCGGGATCCTGATCCACCACGGTGCCCTCCGGGCGCAGCGAGTGCACCTTCTCGATCCGTGAGGAGAAGCTGGCCTCGGCCAGGACCTTCTGTGCCTCCTCCACCCGGCGACCCCGGACGTCGGGCACCTTGCCGGTCTCCGGCGGCGGCGGCGAGGGGAACCCCTCCACCGGCATCCCGGCCATCACTCGCGTCATGTACGTGTGCCAGATCGGCGCCGCGATCGAGCCCCCGAAGACCGACGTGCCGAAGTACCGATCCAACGGGTCGGGGTTGCCGGGGAAGCCCACCCATACGGCCGTGGACACCTGGGGCGTGTACCCCACGAACCACGCGTTGGAGTACTCCTGCGTGGTGCCGGTCTTGCCCGCCACCGGCCGGCCGATCGACGCAGCGGTGCCGGTTGCTCCGGGGAGGGTGACGACGCCCTGCAGCATCGAGGTCACCTGGGCCGCGATCTCGGGGTCGACCACCTGGTGACACTCCGCCTTGTGCCGGTACAGGACCCCCTCCGCGTCCTCGACTCGCGACACGGCGAAGGGTTCGCAGTGCCGGCCCTTGTTCGCCAGGGTCTGGTAGGCGGACGCCATCTCCAGCGGTGACACGTCCGAGGTCCCCAGGGTGATCGAGGGCACCGCAGAAAGATCCGACGTGATCCCCATGTCGTGGGCTGCGTCCGCGATCTTCGACGGGCCGACGTCCAGCGCGAGCTGGGCGAACACCACGTTCGTCGAGTAGGCGGTTGCGGTCGTGAGGTTCTCGTAGCCGCCCTTGCCGGGCTCGGCGTTGCTCACGCAGTGGTCCGCGCTCGTCCACGCAGGGGAGCAGAACGGCGAGGTGGCCGAGTACACCTGTCCGGGCGGGATCCCCTCCTCGAACGCCGCCACGAGCGTGAAGGGCTTGAAGGCCGACCCCGTCTGCCGTGTGGCCGTGGCCAGCTCCAGCTGGTCCTTCTGGTAGTTGCGGCCCGACAGCATGGTGCGGATCGCCCCGTCGGTGTTGTCGACGGAGACGATCGCGGTGTCGGGCGTCTGCTGGTAGCCGGGGTTCCCGGGCGTGACGGCCCAGGGTTGGTTGGCGGCGGCTTGGGCCGCCCGCTGCCACTCGGGTTCGAGCGTCGTGACGATCTTCAGCCCGCCCTGGAACAGGGTTCGCTCACGCTGCTTGGAGGTCTTCCCGAAGGCGTCGTACGTGCCGTCGGCGTTGGCCAGGATCTGCCCGGTGATGTAGGTGACGAAGAACGGGGGCCTCTCGGTCGCCGTCCGGCCGGTGCCGGGCGGCAGCGCCACCGGCTTCGCGATGATCCTCGCCACCTTGGCGGCATCGGCGTCGCCCAGCTCCACCATCCGGTCCAGCACGAAGTTCCGCCGGCCCGTTGCCTTCCTCGGATGCGCGATCGGGTCGTAGTCCTCGGGCGCCCGGATCATGCCGGCGAGCGTCGCTCCCTCGCTGAGGGTCAGCTTGGAGGCCGGCTCATGGAAGTAGTACTGGGCGGCGGTCCCGATCCCGTAGATGCCATTGCCCAGGTAGATGTCGTTCAGGTACAGCTCGAAGATCTGGTCCTTCGTGTACTTCTGCTCGATCCGCAGGGCGACGGCGAGCTCCTGCCACTTGCGCTCGAGGGTCTGGTCGGCGTCGTCCAGCACCGCGTTCTTCGCCAGCTGCTGGGTGATCGTGGAGCCTCCCTGCACCACATCGCCGGCCGCGACGTTGGCGAAGATCGCTCGGAGCACCGAGGAGACGTCCAGCGCCCCGTGCTCGTAGAAGCCGTCGTCCTCGGCGGCCAGGACGGCGGCACGGGCGGCGGTGCTGACCTCGTCGAGGTGCACGATCTCCCGGTTGAAGTCCAGATAGACCTGTGCCAGGACCGTCTTCCCGTCGCTGGCGTAGATCGTGGAGCGTTCCGGGAACTTCGGTATCCGCTTGTACGCCTCCCCGAGGGAGTCCAGACGGGCGCCGACCCGGTCGACGCTCGCGCCGATGCCCAGAGCGGCCGGAAGCAACAGCAGCGCCACCAGCGCGCCCCCGATCGCGATCACCGCGGGGAAGAGCAGATAGACAAGTGGGTCGACGGTGAGGGCGTCCTGCCGTGGCGTGCGCGTGAGTTGCGGCATGGAGACGGGGTCAGGATACCCCGGGCCCCCGTAGCATGGTCACCGGATGCGTTCCCGTCTGGCCCTCGTGTGCTGTGCCGTGGCCGCGCTCGCCTCATGGCCCGGCGTTGCGTCGGCGCAGACGCGGTCCCCTTCGGTGTCGGGAGCGGCGGACGCCTCCAGCATCGTGGAGGTGATCCAGGTGGAGGGCGCGATCGACCGGCCGCTCCTGGAGTACCTCAGCGGCAAGCTCGACGCCGCCGAGGCCGAGGGCGCCACAGTCGTCCTGGAGCTCGACACCTCGGGCACTCTTGGCCGGGATCCGGTGGCGCTGGGGGAGCGCGTGGCGACCATGACCGTGCCCGTGATCGCCTGGGTCGGGCCGGTGCCCGCCAAGGCGGCCGGTGCGGGGCTTCTCCTGATGTACGCCTCGTCGCTCGCGGCGGTGCAGCCGGGGGCGCAGGTGGGCCCGCTGATGCCGTTGGACCTGGGACATCCCGACGCCGAGTACCCGGGCCTGCAGGAGCGGATCCAGGGTTGGATCAGGGATCGGGGCAAGAACAGCCTCACCGACTGGGGCGACCGGCCCTTGACCGGCCAGCAGGCCCTCGGGCTGGGGATCATCCAGGCGTCAGCGGCCTCGATCCCCGAACTGCTGAACACGGTGGACGGACGGACGGTGTTGACGCCGGGGGGCCCCGTGACGCTGCATACGAAGGTGGCGACCACCCAGGCCGAGGCCCGGCAGGGAACGATCGAGCTGCGGTTCAACGCCCTGGGTCCGGTCAGGCGCGTGGAGCACGGCGTCTCGACGCCCTCGATGATCTACATGCTGCTGGTGCTGGGGTTGGCGGCGATAGCCTTCGAGACCACCCAGCCCGGGTTCGGGTTCGCGGGGTTCAGCGGGATCGGCATGTTGCTTCTTGCCGCGTACGGCATGACGGTGGTCCCCGTGTCGTGGCTCGGGTTCGGGTTGCTGGTGGGCGGGGTCGGGCTCATGGTGGGGGACGTGCGGCTGCGCCGGCTGGGCGTGCTGACATGGGGCGGGCTCGCGGCCTTCCTGGCGGGCTCCGTCCTGGCCTGGCACGCCCTGGCGCACGATCTGCGGATCTCGCCGTGGTTGATCGGCGGGGCGGTGGCGGCGAGCCTGCTCTACTACGGTTTCGGGCTCACGGTGGCGCAGCAGTCGCACGATCGGATCGTGAACACCCAGCGGGGGTTGATCGGCCTCGTCGGCGAGGCGCGTGGCCGTCTCGCGCCGGAGGGGCCCGTGTACGTGAAGGGCGCGATGTGGCGGGGCCGGAGCGCCGAGGGCGAGATCGGCCAGGGGGCCCGGGTCCGGGTCCGGGGCGTCGACGGCCTGGTCCTGCGCGTGGAGGCCGAACCCGCGGACCCGCCCGGGCCCGTCGTTCAGGCCTAGAGCGGCGGGCCGGACCTCCCGAAGCGGTCAGTTGACCGGTCCGATAGCCGGTCCGACGGGAAACATGAAGAGTTCGTCGCGGGGCCGGGCTGTCGAGCCCTCGCGGAATCCCTCCGCTCGGCATCTACGAACACCTTTGAGAGGGACCGGTTCGACCGGTCCGTGGTGCCGAGGAGGGAGAGGGAGCCGTGTCCGATCCACTGCCCCAGGCCGACGGTTGGCAGATCGCCGCGGCCTGTCGTGGGGAGGACGCGTCCGCCTTCTTCGCACCGAACTACTTCGAGAAGCGTTCCGAGAAGGGCGCCAGGGAGGCGGCGGCCAAGGTGATCTGCGCCCGCTGCCCCGTGCGGGAGCCGTGCCTGGAGTACGCGCTGCGGATCCGCGAACCTCACGGGGTCTGGGGTGGCCGCAACGAGATGGAGCGTCGGGCCCTCCTGCGGCAGCGGACACAGGCCGGCTGAGCCCGGGTCGCGCGACGCCCGCCTCCGTGGCAGGATTCGCGCCATGACCGAATCCGAGATCCTCCAGCGCCTCTCCGAGCTCGGTCTGGAGCTGCCCGCGGTGCCCGTACCGGTCGCCTCGTACGTCCCCGTCACGGTTGCCGGGGGACTGGCCTTCGTGTCGGGACAGATCCCCATGAGCGAGGGACGGCCCCTCGCGGTCGGCACCCTGGGGTCGGACGTCACCGTCGCCGAGGCGCAGCACGCCGCCGCCCAGGCTGCGCTCCAGGCGATCAGCGCCCTGCGGGTCGCGCTGGGCTCCCTGGATCGCGTGAAACGGGTGGCACAGGTGACGGTGTACGTCGCGGCGATCCCGGGATTCCTGGAGCATCCGGAGGTGGCCAACGGGGCCAGCGAGTTGTTCATCGGGGTCTTCGGCGAGGCCGGCCAGCACGCGCGAGCGGCGATCGGCATGTCGAGCCTGCCGCGCGGCGCGAGCGTCGAGGTGGCGGTCATCGTCGAGGTGACCCCGGCGTAGGGCACGAGACTCGAGCACCACCACCTCGGGAGGGGGGCGCGGGTGGGTGGATCCGGACCCAGCACCGAGC
>JALYMB010000317.1 GCA_030773935.1 Actinomycetota bacterium
GCACGAGCCTGACACCGCTCCGAACGTGCCGCATGGCCTCGATCACCAGGGCCTGGCGCTTCAGCGCCTCCAGACGGCCCGGCACGAACACGTAGTCCCCGTACGGCCCCGGCTCCATGGCGAGCAGGGCCTCCGTGGGCGGCGACGGATGGTACAGGACCTCGCTGGACAGCCGCATCGAGCCCCACAACCGCTCCTGCACGTTGCGGGAGTTCGTGAAGATCCGCTTGGCCTCTCCCAGTCCGACCCGGTCGGACCGCCACACCATGTCGCGCACCACGGGGCCGTCCTCTTGCAGCGACAGGTCGGCGAACGCGGGGTGATCCCACAGCTCGTAGGCGCTGCGGTGCTGGTGGATCAGCCACACGATCTTGCGCTCGTGCTGGACCAGGTACGCCGGGAACTTCAGCGCGATCACGGCGTCCACCTTCAGGCCGTTGGACTCGGCGATGTCGAAGGAGCGCCACACCGCCATCTGATGCGCTAGCTCCCACGCCGGGTACCACTTGCCCGCGATCGTGACGATCTCGGCCTCGTGGCCGGCGGCCTTCAGCGCGCGCACGAGCGCCTCGCTGTGGGTCTCGGCTCCGCCACGCGAGAAGGCGGTCTGCGGATGGAGGACCGCGATCCTCACGGGAGGCGGTCCAGGCGGGCGTTCAGCTCCGCGACCTCGGCCTCGAGCTGCTGCACACGTTCGGCCAGAGCCGTCGTGAGCTCGGCCTCGTCCGCCAGCAGCCGGTCGTAGCGCCAGCTGATGGGCCGCATCAGCCGGAACAGCCCGAGCTTGAGCCGGCGCCGCCACCGCGAGGTCGAGGACAGGGTGGCCTCGCCGCGGGGGATCGCGACACGCTCGTCGGCACGCATCAGCGCGGCGAAGTCGTGCAGCTCGTTGCGGACCTCCGCCGTGCTCATGTTGCCGCGAGGGGTGCCCTCCTCCGCCCAGTACAGCTCGCGGGCCAGGCGCTCGACGGGGGCATCGTCGCTGGTCATGCGCGTGAGCGTAGCATCCGCACCCCGCGGAGACCGATGACGTTCCCGTGGAGAGCCGCCCGCTAGATGTTCGCGAAGGGCACGCCGACGCAGTCCTTACGGAGCGGGAGCGGGTCCGGCGGCCGCGGCTCCTGGGAGAAGTCGAACGCCGACATCATGGGCGTGGCCTGCCGATCCCGTCTCGTCAGCTTCGACAGACCCCAGTTGTCCTCGATGAACCGCAGGACGCTCGAGAACTCGCCGAGCTCGCCGGAGACCTTGCCGTCGATCGCATAGGGGCTGATCACCAGCATGGGAACCCGGATCCCGAAACCGAAGTCGTCGACCTGCGGCGGGGGCACGTGATCGTAGAAGCCCCCGTAGTCGTCCCAGGTCACGAAGATGGCGGTGTCCTTCCACATGGAGCTGCGCATCACGGCGTCGATCACCTGCGTGGAGAAGTTCTCGCCGTGACAGAAGCTGTACTCGGGGTGCTCGGAGACCTCGAACCGCGGCGTGATCCAGGTCACCGGCGGCAGGACACCGGCCTCGATGTCGGACACGACCCGGTCGACGGGCTGGATGTGCCGCTCCCAACGGCTGGGGTTCTCGCGGTAGCGGCGGATCGCTGAGTACGCGCTCCAGATGTAGCCCTTCTGCTGCTCGGACGCCGCGTAGTAAGACCAGGGGATGTTCGCGCCGTTCAGCAGGTCACCCTCGGTCTGGAAGTCGAAGCACGGAGGCACCCAGCGGATGGAGCCCTCGCTGTCGTAGACCTCCACGAGCTGTTCATCGGGCGCGTCGCAGCCGAACGTGTTGGAACCGTGGGTGAGGCTCGGCTTGCGGCGCGGGTTGTCGTGGGCGCCGCCGGACTGCGCCGCGATCGTGTACAGGTGGTTCGGGAACGACGGGCCCTGCGCGCTGGCGAAGAAGTTGTCGAACAACACGTCGTTCCTGGCCCAGTGCCAGTAGTTGGGGAGCTGGTCACGGTGCAGCTGCGTGTAGGCCCAGCGGTCGGCCGACGCGCTCTGGTTGAACCCGTCCATCGCGCCGCCGTCCCAGGCCGCCAGCGCGCATTGGTAGCAGTGCGGGATGTCGTCGTAGGTGGCCCCGTCGGTGCCCTTGATCAACGGGCGCTCCACGCCGTGGTCCATGCCCACGCTGGCTCCGTTCGCGCCCGGGAACGTGCCGAACAGGTTGTCGAAGGTCCGGTTCTCCTTGATGAGGAAGATCACGTGCTTGATCGGCCACCGGGTCTGGAAGGCGGCGGCGTCCACGGCCTGGGGCCCGGGCCCCCCGCCCGTCTCGGCCGGCGGCGGGGTCGACGACGGGATGCTCGCGGAGGCGGTGGGGGTCGTGGTCCTCTCCGAGGCGCTGGACGTACAGGCCGCGGCCACGGAGGCAGCGACGGTGAGGGCGATCAGGGCTCGGCGCATGGAAGTGCGTCGCAGTCTACCGTCGCCCCTTCACGTGGGCCGCAGAACCATCGCGTCACGCGGACGCTGCGGAACGGCCGGCCAGGAACGCCCGGAGGCCCGCCCGCAGCGGCTGCAGGGGTTCGATCCCCATGTGCTCCAGGTACACGCTGGACAGCGC
>JALYMB010000318.1 GCA_030773935.1 Actinomycetota bacterium
CGTTGCCAGCCACGTCGGTGGAGAAGAACTTCACCGTGGAGGTCGACCCCACCTGGAACGGGGCGGTGTAGACCGTCGAGGAGGTGGTGGGGGTCGAGCCGTTGGTCGTGTAGTAGGTCTTGTCCACGCCCGAGCCGCCGGCGTCGGTGGCCGACAGGGCGACGGTGACCGAGGAGGCGTAGGGGCCGCTCGAGCACGCCCCTCCGTTGCAGGAGATTGAGGTCGTGGGCGCCTGCGTGTCGGGACCGACGATGACCCTCTGCACGGTCTGCACCTTGGTGCCGGCCGGTGCGCCGTTCTGGAGCCAGTCAAGGAACGCATTGAACGTGGCGAGCTCCATCGGACGGAACGTGGCCATGCACGTGTTGTAGTCGCTCGGCGCGTACGTCTGTGAGCACACCTCGTGGAAGACGAACGGCACCCAGCCTCCTCCGTGTGCCGCCGCAGCGTTCACGGCGTTCTGGAGGTAGGCCAGGGTGATCGGCCCGGAGTCGGCGGCGGTTATCGTTCGTGTGGCGAACGGGTCCAGCGGAGGGATCGTTTCCGCATAGGGACCGCTCGCCGGCAGTCCACCCGTCCCCCGGGCCGTGAGGTAGCCGCAGGACTGAACGATGTCCTTCGCTTCCTGGTTGTAGGCCCCGAAGGGATAGGCGAAGCTCACCGGCGAGAAGCCGTGCTGGATCAGCGCCTGGCGATCGTCGCAGACCTCATTCACCTTCGATTGACGACTGGTGCTGGTCGAGGTCAGGTCGACGTGATGGACGGTGTGTCCTCCGACCTCCTGGCTGTTCGAAGCCATGTCGGTGATCTGCGACCAGGTCATGGCACCCGAGTTCACATCGATGAAGCTCGAGGTGATGTAGAAGGTGCCGCGCATGGTGTGCGGTTGAAGCCCTCGCTGGAAGGCCAGTTCGTACTGGCTGCGGTCACCGTCGTCGAAGGTGAGAGACACGACGGTCGATGACGGGGCGGCCTGGATGACCTGGGACTTCGCCTGCTCGGCATTGCCTGCCAGGTCGGTGGAGAAGAACCGGACCGTCGTGGTGGCCATGAGCTGGAAGGGCTGCGAATACACGGGGCTCGTCTGACTCGGCGCAGATCCGTCGGTCGTGTAGTAGGTCTTGTCCACTCCCCAGCCTCCGCCGTCGGTGGCCGTGAGAGCGACGGTGACCGGGCCGCCGTAGGCGCCTCCCGAACACGGCGCCGAGTTGCAGGAGATCGTCGTCACCGGAGGGGTGGTGTCCTGGGGCGGGGGCGTCGCCTGGATGAACTGCGACTTGGTCGCTTCCGCGTTCCCCGCGTTGTCCCAGGATGCGAACTTCACGGTGGCGGCCGCGGACAGTGTGAACGGGGCCGTGTAGGTGGGGCTCGCCAGCGTGGGGGTCGATCCGTCCGTGGTGTAGTGCGTGCTGGACACGCCGGAGCCCGCATCGGTGGCACTGAGTGAGACGGTGACGGGCCCGGGGTACTGACCGGTGCCACAGGGCGAGCCGTTGCAGGCGATCGTGGTGACCGGCGCCACCGTGTCCGCGGCCGTCACCACGTTGCGCACGGTGTCGATGCTGGTGCCGGCGGGGGCGCCGCCCGGCTGCCCGGCGTTGACGATCCAGTCCAGGAACTGCGTCAGCTGACCGAGCTCCATGTTGCCCGACGACGTGATGCAGTTGCTGTACCGGCTCGGGTCGAGGGCCTGGTCGCAGACCTTCCCGATCACGATCTGCTCCCACCCGCCGCCGTGCGTCGACGCGTTGGTGACGAGGGTCTGCAGGTTCGCCAGCGTCACCTGGTTGGGAGCGTAGGCGCGCGTGGCGAAGTAATCCGCCGGAGGGAGGGTCTCGGCGTAGACCGGTCCGGTGGGGACCGCGCCGCCGGCGGTTCGCGCGTTCCCGTAGCCGCAGTTCCTCACGATGTCCTTCGCGGTCTGGTCGAAGGAACCGCCGGGGTAGGCGAAGCTGACCGCGCTCAACCCGTGCTGGAGGATCGCCTGCCTGTCGTTGCAGACCTCATCAACCTTGGTCTGGAAGTCTGTTGTGGTCTTCAGGTTGATGCTGTGGATGGTCTTGCCGCCGATCTCGTTCCCGGCCGTCTGCAGCGTGGACAGCTGTGCCCACGTCAAGAAGTTCGACGAGGAGGCAACCGTGCCGCTGTTGATGAAGAAGGTGGCGTGCATACCCCGGGGCTGCAACGCCTGCTGGTACCCGAGGGTGAACTCGCTGATCGTGTTGTTGTCGAACGTGAGCGAGACCTTCGTGACGGTCGCTGCCTGCGATGCGGGGATCACGAGCGCAACGATCCCCGTGACCAGGCTGGCGGTCAGGACGAGGTGGATCAGCTTCCGCGAGCGGCGGCGCCTCGGTACCTTCCGGTGAAACGCGCGGGACGACGCTGACCGATCCACTGACTCCTGCACAGCCTGGGCTCCCCTGGTGGGCATGACGGAAAACGAATCTCGATCGAACGGAGTGGGCCCACGGCCTGCTCGTTCGGTGACTGTATGAGGATGGGCACCACGGCCGAATCGTCGGGATGACGTAAAAGACATAGGGCAGCTGCACCAGGGGCGTGCGGGTTACCAGGGACGTGCGGGCTACCAGTTCGACCGAGCGGCATCCCTTGCGGCGCCGGAACGCGGGCGATCGGGATGCGAGGGGTAGCTGCGCGTCGGGTCGGGTTGCACGTTCATCATGACGACGCCGAGCAATTCGGCGTTGGCCCACTCGAGCTCCTGGCGCGCCTCCGAGAGATCGGCTCGCGTGCTCGAGCGGGCATCGGCGACGAACAGGACCGCGTCGCATGCCGGCACGAGCACGCGAGCGTCGGCCACCGCCAGCAGCGGCGGCGAGTCGATGAGCACGAAGTCAGCCGACCGTGTCATTCGGGCGATGGAATCTGCCAGCTCGGCGGAGCCGAGAGCCCGCAGCGGATCATCGGGAAACGATCCCGCGGGGACGAGCCGCAGACCCGTGCCCACCTCCCGGACGACATCGGCGAGGGTAACGTCGCCGGACAGCACGTCGGTCAGCCCCGGGAACGAGTCCTGGCCGAAGAGATCCTCCAGCAGGGGGACGCGGAGATCGCCGGATACCAGGATCACCTGTTTCCCCGATGCGGCCAGCACCTGCCCGAGCTTCGCAACGGTGAGGGTCTTGCCGTCCGCCGATCGGGAGCTGGTCACGAGGATGCTCTTGGCCGGGCGTTGGGACGTCGCCAGAAGGAAATCCGCCCGAAACCCCCGGAACGCTTCGACGGTGGCGGCGTCGGGCCTCGCCGCAACCGAAGCCGCAGGGTGGTGGCGCCCCTTCGGCTGCGGGGGGATGAAGCCCAGGACCCTCGCGCCCAGGATGGCCGCCACCTCCTCCGGCTGCCGGATCCGGTCGTCCCTACGATCGAGAAGCACGGCGATGCCGATGCCGAACAGCAGGCCGAGCAGGAATCCGAGCGCGCCGTCGACCACCCGGTTCGGGCTGGCCGGCGAGGACGGCATCGTCGCAGGTTGGACGACCTCGCCGGCGGAGATGGTCGCCTCGGGAGGGAGGAGCTGGAGCTGTTGCAGCAGAGTGCTCCGTTCCGTGATGAGGGCACTGGCCTCCGACGCGAGAATCACCTCATCACCGTTGCTGACCGCTGAGTTCAGCTGCGCCGTGACGACCTTCAGACGCCTGGAGACGTCGACGACCTGGCTCTCGAGCGATGTCCTCTTCGCCTGGACGGCCTGGAGCAATTGCTGGCGCCGGAAGCCCAGGTATCCCTCGGCGAACGCCTGGGCGATCCGCCGGGCTTGTTCGAGATCCCGATCGGTGTAGGAGATCTCGAGGATGCTCGTGTTGACCGGCACGTCGACCCCGAGACCGCTCAGGAGCACCTGCGGGCTCGTCTTCAGATGTTCCAGGGAGATCACGAGGCTCGTGACCTGGGCCGAACTCACCAGCTTCTTCTCGGTGTCCATGTTCGGATCCGACGGCACGTTGCCCTGCGGAGGCACCTCCACCAGCACGTTCGCCGTGGCTCGGTAGACGGGGGTCTGCAGGAAGGAGGCGCCGACCGCGACCGCCATGACGAAGACGGCCACCGCCAGGACGATCCAGCGGCGCCGCCACAATGCACTCTTTCCGTCCGGCACGTCCGGTTGGGACGTCCGTTCGGTGTCATCCTCGGGGGGCACGAACCTCCTCGGCGGCTGCTGGCAAAGACTGCCGGTCCGTCCTTCGGATCGATGTTTCTCCACCGATCGGGGCCCGAAGCGCGGACGAACACAGCTTGCCGTGGGCGCGATACCGATGTCAATCCGCCGGTCGTCACGAGCTTGTGACGAATCGTCGGATCCGGTCTGCCGGCTCTCGCCACGGACGGGATCCTCCATCCCCCCCCTCACCGGCCTCATGCAAACGGCCCGCCAGAACCTACGTCGAATAGCGCATCTAGGTGCCAGGACGCGTCCTTACCATGAACGACGCCTGACCGGAAAGGTGTGCCCGGTGAACGTTGCACGGCCGCCGACGGGCCCATGTCGATGGAGGAGTGAACATGAATGTTGGCGTCGTGGGCTGCGGCTACTGGGGTTCGAAGCACGTCCGGGTGTTGCACGGCATCAGTGATGTCGAGCGCGTGGTCGGGATCGACAACTCCGAGGATCGCCTGCTGACGCTGAAGCGATCGTTCCCGAGCATGCTCCTCCATTCGAGTCTGGAAGCCGCGCTACCGGACGTGGACGCACTCGTGATCGCAACCCCCCCTCGGACGCACGTCGCGCTCGCCATGGGAGCGATGGCCGCGGGAAAGCATGTATTGATCGAAAAGCCGCTGGCCACGAGCTCGGCGGAGGCCGAGTTGCTCGTCGACGAGTCGAGGCGCCGATCCGTGACGCTCATGGTCGGCCATACGTTCGAGCACAACCCCGCAGTGTGGAAGTTGCGTGAGCTGATACAGACCGGGGTACTGGGACAGATCCACTACCTCGATTCGGCGCGGCTGAATCTGGGGCTGTACCAATCCGATGTGAACGTGATCTGGGATCTCGCCCCACACGATGTGTCCATCTTCAACTACATCCTGGACTCGCAGCCGAACACGGTGCAGGCATGGGGCTCCCGGCATGCGCATCTGTCGCTCGAGGACGTCGCGTACCTGAGGCTCTGGTACTCGGCCCCCAACGTGACGGCGAACATCCACGTCAGCTGGCTGGATCCCTGCAAGGTACGCCGAGTGACCGCCGTGGGGAGCCGCCGGATGGTCGTCTACAACGACCTCGCAGCCGAGGAGCGGATCCGCGTCTTCGACAAGGGCGTCACGCAGGCCGAGGACACGGGAGATGCCGGCCAGATCCCCATGTCGTACCGGTACGGTGATATCTCCTCTCCCTACCTCGTCTCGCCGGAGCCCCTCGACGTTCAGGACCGTCATTTCGTCTCGTGCATCCTGGAGGCGAAGGTTCCTTCGACCGACGGCGAGAACGGCGTGGCCGTCGTACGAGTGCTCGAAGCCGCCCAGATCTCGCTTCTCGAGAACCGGCCCGTTGCCCTGGGTGAGAGCGCGCTGACGCAGCAGACTCCCCACCTCGCACGAGCCACCGGATGAACGCGAACGCGGTCGAAGCCGCCGCGCCGACGAAGGTGCCGTTCCTCGACCTCACGGCCATGAGCCAAGAGGTGGGAGAGGCGCTCGACCTCCTCTGGCTGCAAGCGAAGGAGTCCTCTTCGTTCATCGGCGGTCCGCTCGTCGAACGGTTCGAGCGGGAGTGGGCGAGCTACTGCGGCAGGGAACACGCGGTCGGTGTGGCGAACGGGACGGACGCCATCGAGCTGACACTCCGGGCGATGAACATCGGGCCGGGCGATGAGGTGATCGTGCCGGCGAACACGTTCATCGCGACGGCGGAGGCGGTCGTTCTCGCCGGCGCCACGCCGCGCTTCGCCGACGTCGATCCCGGAACGCTTCTGGCGACGCCCGACTCGCTTGCCGCCGCGCTCACGCCGAGAACGGCCGCCGTCATCATCGTCGAGCTGTTCGGCAACGTTCCTCGGATGGACGAGATCGGGGACTTCGCGGGAGTGAACGGACTCGCACTGATCGAGGATGCAGCTCAGGCTCATGGCGCAACATGGCAGGGAACCAGGATCGGCTCCTTCGGCGTGGCGTCGTGTTTCAGTTTCTACCCCAGCAAGAATCTCGGTGCGTTCGGAGACGGGGGCTCCGTGCTCACCGACGACCCGCTGATCGCGGCACGGCTCCGATCCCTGGCCGACCACGGTCGCGCTGCAGGCTCGCGGTACGTCCACCCTTGGGTCGGGCGAAACAGCCGGCTCGACGCGCTGCAGGCCGCAGTCCTGTCGGTGAAGCTGAGCAGACTGGACGAGTGGAACGACCGGCGCCGGGCGGCGAACGACGTGTACCGCCGGGATCTCGCGCCGGATCTCGTCCGCACGGTGGAACTCGAACCAGGCACGCAGAGCGCGCACCACCTGAACGTTGTGCGCGTCCCTGACAGGGACGGGATCCGCGAGGCCCTCGGACATCTTCGGATCGATACCGGCATCCACTACCCCGTTCCGTGCCACCTCGAGGAGGGATACCGGCAGTACGCGACGGAGCCCCTCCCGAACGCCGAGCGCGCCGCGTCGGAGATCCTCTCGCTCCCGATGTTCCCGCATCTCCGCGATGAGCAGATCCGCTATGTGTGCGACCGGCTCAACGGTCTCCTGGAGGAGGGCCATGCAGGAGAGGTCTGAGTCATCCTTCCGCGACGAGAACGTGATCGTCGGCTACCCGGCGGCGCGGGTCGAGGCGCCCTCGCTCCGGGTCGGCTCCGGCGCCCACCTGCGCAGCGGCACGGTCGTCTACACCGGTTCCCGGATCGGAGCACGTCTGCAGACCGGCCATAACGTCGTGATCCGCGAGCAGGTCCAGATCGGCGACGACGTCTCGATCTGGAGCAATACGGTCGTCGACTACGGCTGTGTGGTCGGCGACCGTGTGAAGATCCATTGCAATTGCTACATCGCGCAGTTCACCGAGATCGGGGACGACGTGTTCCTTGCTCCGGGCGTCATCATGGCCAACGACCTGTATCCGGGCCACCCTGCGTCCGCCGAGGCGATGCAGGGGCCGCGCATCCTCGCCGGTGCGCAGGTGGGCGTCAACGCCACGATCCTTCCCTACGTGACGATCGGCGCCGGCGCGATCATCGGCGCGGGTGCCGTGGTGACGAAGGACATCCCCGCCGGCGCCCTCGCGTACGGGAACCCCGCAACCGTGAGACGCCGGGTGGACGAGCTCGGCGACATCGAGGAGCGGATCCTGCGGGCGCGTGCGGCCCGGAGCCCGGACGCGATCCCGCCGGCGCTCCCAGATCTGCCGGATGGATGACCATGGCCGAGCGTGACGTGCTGCGTGAGGCCCCGCTCCTGCCGGCTCCGGCCGGCACCACGACGTCGCCCCCCGACGTCCGAGCGGGCCTCACCGACATCGACGTCTCGTTCGGACGGGCATCGCGGGAACTGAAGCGCTCGCTCGATCTGGTCATCGCGAGCGCCGCGCTCGTCCTCCTCTCACCTCTCCTGCTGGTGGTGGGACTCGCCATCCGGCTCACCAGCCCCGGCCCGGCGTTGTTCCGCCAGACACGGATCGGATACCGCGGGGTGCCGTTCGTCATGTTCAAGTTCCGCACCATGCAACACGACAGCGACGACTCGATCCATCGCGCCTTCGTCACCGCCATGCTCTCGGGCGAGGCCGTGGAGCCGTCGCAGGACGAGACCTACAAGCTCACGGACGACCCGCGCGTGACGCGCCTCGGCGCCTACCTTCGCCGCTTGAGCATCGACGAGTTGCCCCAACTGATCAACGTGTTGCGGGGCGAGATGTCGATGGTGGGACCGCGACCCGCGCTGCCGTGGGAGGTCGAGCTCTTCGAGCCCGAGCACCTCATCCGCTTCCAGGTGAAGCCCGGCATCACCGGACTGTGGCAGGTGAGCGGACGGTCGGAGGTGTCGTTCTCCCGGGCCCTTGCGCTGGACGCCGAGTATGCCGGCCGCCCCAGCCTGGGACTCGATCTGGCGATCCTGCTCAAGACGCTCCTCGTGGTGCTGCGCCGCCGCGGGGCTTGGTGACGGCGGTCCGATCGTGTCGACCGTGATCGAAGGATCCGACGCATCCGTATCGGCCACGTCGGCCGGCGCCTCGAGCCGGGTGCTGGCGAACTCGCTCTCGGGCTCGATCTGGACGGCCGTCAGCCGGGTGAGCGGGCTCGCCGAGACGATCGCCGTCGGGGCCGTCTTGGGGGCGACCTATCTGGGCAACACCTTCCAGAGCATCAACTCGCTTCCGAACATCGTGTACTACCAGCTCCTGGCGGGATCGTTGTTCGCCTCGCTGTTGGTGCCACCGCTGGTCCGCTGCCTGGACCGAGGCGATCGCGCCGGTGCGGAACGTCTGGCGAGGGGCTTCTTCGGCGTCCTCCTCGTGGTCGGCGTGGGGTTCGGCTGCATCCTGTTGGCGGCCGGGCCGCTGATCATGCGGCTGCTGACGCTCGGTGTGTCCGATCCCGCGACCGCCGAGGCCGCTTCCCGGGTCGGGATGCTGCTCCTGGTGATGTTCGTGCCGCAGATCCTGTTGTACATCACCGCGGGCACCGGCGGCGCCGTCATGAACGCGAACGGCCGGTTCGCGCTCGCCGCCGGTGCGCCGGCCTTGGAGAACGCGGGCATCATCACCGTGCTCATCGTCGCCGCGGTGGTGTTCGGCACCGGTGTGGACGTGGGGAGCGTCTCCAACACGGAGCTGATCCTCATCGGCCTGGGAACCACCGCGGCGGTCGGCCTTCACTCGGGCACCGTGTGGCTGGGAGCCCGGTCGTCGGGGCTCACCCTGATCCCGCGGGCCGGATGGAGCGACCCCGAGGTGCGGACCGTGGTCCGGCGGATCGTCCCCACCCTCGCGTATACGGGGCTGGCAGCGTCGCAGATCTTCGCCGTCTTCGTGGTGGCCGACCGTGTCCGCGGCGGCCTCGTTGCGTTCCAGCTCGCCATGAGCTTCTTCTACCTTCCCTCGGCGATCGTCACGTGGCCGATCGCGCGGGCGCTGCTGCCGCAGCTCGTCCGCCTCCATCAGGGTGACCACCGCGAAGCCTTCCGAGCTGAGCTGCTGCGGGGCGTCCACCTCGCCTCGTTCATCACCATCCCGACCGCGATCGCGTACGCGGTGCTGGCCGTCCCGATGGCGCGCGCGATCACCTTCGGGCAATTGGGCACGCCCGGAGGCGTTCGGATGGTCGCGCTCTCGATGGCATCGCTGGCGGCGGCGGTGGTCGGAGAGACGTGGTTCATCCTTGGCACCTACGCGTACTACGCGCAGCAGAACGTGCGCGCTCCCCTGCGCTCGATGTTCCTGCGGGTGGCGGTGAGCTTCGTGCTCATGGCGGCATCGTGGTCCGTGCACGGTCCGGCCGTTCTCCCTCTGCTCGGACTCGCGCTCTCCGCCGGCAGCATCGTCGGCGCCCTCCACATGTGGGCGCGCCTGCGCGCCCACCTCGGGCAGGGTGGATCCCCGGCCCTCCGCCCGCTGGCACGCACGATCGCGGCATCGATCTGCATGATCATCCCGGCCGCACTGACGGCTTGGGCATGTGGGCGTCTGCCCGACACCCAGCTCACGCAGTCGCTGTCGATGCTCGCGGCGGCGATCGTGGGCGTGGGCACCTACTTCTTCGTCCAGGGCCGTCTCCGGGCGCCGGAGCTCGGCTGGTTGAAGACCGCCCTGGCCGGGCTCGGCCCCGTTGCCCCCACGAAGGAGTAGCGACGTGGCCGACCGTTCGCTCAGGGCACCGGTCGCGGCGACGCCGTTCAGGACGATCGGCATCGTCGCGCTCCTGGTCGCAGCGGGAACAGCGATCCCCTTCGCGCCGCCACGGCTCGTCGTCCTGGGGACGGCCGCCCTGGTCCTCGCGATCGCGGTGATCCTTCACCCGAGTGTGGCCGCCTACGCCCTGATCGGGATCACCCCGCTGGTGGCGGGAATCGACCGGGGCCGGCTCGTTCCGGTGCTCAGGCCGGCGGAGGCGCTGGCCCTGCTGGTGGGGGGCGCCCTGATCGCCCGAGGGCTGCTGCGCATCCGGAGCGGGAGCATCCCACGCATCCGGCTGAGCCGGATCGATGTCTCGATCCTGCTGGTCGCCGTCACGAGCTCGATCGTGCCGCTCGCGTGGATGGTGGCGCGCAACCAGACCGTCACGCAGGACGACCTCCTGTACGCGCTCATGATCTGGAAGTACTACGGCGTGTTCCTGATCGTGCGCGCCGCGGTCAGAACCGAGGGCGAGGTGAGGACCTGCCTGTGGATCTCGATGGCGAGCGCAGCCCTGGTTGCGGTCCTCGCCGTGTTGCAGTCCCTCCAGCTCTTCGGCGTCACGCGGACCCTCTCCGGCCTCTACACGGCCTACGGCAGCGTGCAGGCCCTGCACAACAACCGCGGTGGTTCGACCCTGTCTCTGCCGATCGCGGTCGCGGATCTCATGGTCTTCAATCTCGCGATCGCCGTGGGGTTCCTGCTTCGCGCGCGCGACCGGAGCTGGATCCTCTACGGGGCGGCGGCCCTGTTCGTCATGGGTGTCGTCGCCTCGGGAGAGTTCTCGGGCGCCATCGCGCTGATCCTCGGACTCGTCACGCTCGCACTCATCACCCGGCGGGCGCGGGTCGTGGCCGCGTTCGTTCCGGCTCTGTTGGCCGCCGGGATGTTCCTCCGCCCGGTGATCGAAAAGCGGCTCATGGGCTTCCAGTCCGCGAGCGGCCTGCCCGTGAGCTGGCAGGGGCGCATCTACAACCTGACGAACTACTTCTGGCCGCAGCTCGCGTCGCACGGCAACTTCATCCTCGGGGTCCGAGTCTCAGCGCGTGTGTCCACCTCGACGATGGCTACGGGATACATCTGGATCGAGAGCGGCTACACGTGGCTGCTGTGGAGCGGAGGGATCCCGCTCCTCTGCGCATTCGCCTACTTCCTGTGGGTGAATCTCCGAGCCTCCCTGCCACGCAGCCGGCGCGATGACGCCGTGGGCGTGGCGGCCCTCGCCGTCTCCGTTGGGCTGATCGTGATCGCGGTGTTGATGCTGATCGACCCCCACCTCACGTACCGAGGTTCGGCCGATCTGCTCTTCGCGCTGCTGGCCCTGGCCGGCGTGGGGGCGGCCCGGAGCCTGCGCGGGCCCCAGAGCGGCGAGGCCGCTCTCTCTGCGAGCGAGGCTGCACCATGACCGCGCGCGGACGGAGGCGGCGGCGCGCGGCGCGCATCCTGGTGATCATCGAGAACGTGTCCCTCGCCCGGGATCATCGGGCGCGCAAGCAGGTGGCAACGCTCCTCGCCGCCGGCTATCTGGTCTCGGTCATCTGCCCACGGGACCCGGACAATGCCGCGTTCCGGGACACGGCGGGCCTGCGGATGTTCGAGTACCGACCTCCCCGCACCTCCTCGGGACGGCTGGCGTTCATCTGGGAATACACCTACTCGTGGATCGCGGCCGCCGCGCTCGCGATCCGGGCGTTCGCGGGCTTCGGGTTCGACGCGATCCAGGCGGGACATCCACCGGACATCTACTCGTTCCTCGCATTGCCGTTCAAGCTCACGGGCCGGCCGTTCGTCGTGGATCAGCGGGACCTCTCCCCCGAGCTCTTCGTGATGCGCTACGGCCGCGACTCGGGCATCTTCTACCGGCTCGTGTGCACGCTCGAACGCCGGTCGTGGCGGATCGCCGACCACGTCGTGTGCGTCAACGAGACACTGCGGGCCACGATCGAGCGGCGAGGCGGTCTCGAGAAGGACCGGGTCACGATCGTGGGCAACGGTCCGGTGCTTGCTCACACGGCGTTCCGTTCGCCGCGTCCCGAGCTGAAGGACGGCAGGAGGTTCATGGTCTGCTGGATCGGGCTGATGGGGCCGCAGGATCATGTTGATCTGGCGTTGGAGGCGATCCGCTACGCCATCCAGACGCTTGGGCGCCGGGACTGCCTGTTCACGTTCATCGGCGACGGCGAGCTCCTGGAGGGCCTGCGGGCGACGGCGCGGCAGTTGGACATCGAGGAGTGGGTCCGGTTCACCGGATGGCTGGACGGATCGACGTGCTTCGACCACCTGGCGACCGCCGACCTGGGGATCGATCCGAACCTTCAAGAGGAGGTCTCCTCCGTGAAAGGCATGGAGTACATGGCCTTCGGGGTGCCGCTCGTCGCCTTCGACCTGCCACAGACGCGAGCGATGGCCGGAGACGGCGCCGCATACGTCCCCGCAGGTGATGTCGAGGCGTTCGCCCGGACGATCGACGGGCTGCTGGACGATCCGGCGCGCCGTCACGCGATCGGAGCCGCGGGGCGGCTGCGGATCGAGGAGGAGCTGGCGTGGGACCGCCAGGAGGAGGCCTACCTCGCGGTCTTCTCCGGGCTGCTGCCCGGCGCCGTGCCGCCCATCCGTCCCGAAGCACATATCACCCAGATGACGTAGGCCGAACGCTGGACAGACTACGCCGGGCGGTCTAGATTTGTCGCTCCACACAACGAGAGCTGCTGATGAACTTCATCCCCCCTCGCCCGACCGTCACATCCGCCATCCTCGGAGTGCGCCTATGAGGGGCGCCACCGTCCTCATCGTGGACGACCACCGTTTGTTCGCCCAGGCCATCCGATCGGTGCTCGAGCAGTCCGGCACCGAGGAGGTGGAGGTGGCCGGATCCGGCGACGAGGCCGTCCGCCTGGCCGCACGCCGCCGGCCCACGATCGCCCTCGTCAGCCTCACCCTCGCCGAAACGGGGGGGGACGACGGGATCCGGATCGGCGAGCGGATCCTCGCTGAGGCTCCCACCACCAGGGTGCTCGGCATGGCCGGCTCCGACGAGATCGTCAAGATCGCGCGCGCGCTGGCGAGCGGCTTCCAAGGAG